>JAYWHS010000404.1:0-4116 GCA_043777635.1 Kofleriaceae bacterium
AGCTCGGCGGCGCGCAGCGCGGCATCACGCACATTTTCAAGCGGACCGCGTGCCGGTGCATGCGCCGCGAGTTCCCGTAACCCAAGATCTGCGTTGCCCAGGATCGCCACCAGCAGATTGTTAAAATCGTGTGCCAACCCGCCAGCTAACACGCCGAGGCTTTCCGCTCGCTGGGCGTCAGCCATGCGCTTTTCCCAGCGCCGGTGGCCGGTGACGTCAAGTGCAATTGAGATGGCCCCAATCACCTGTCCGTTGCTATCGTGCTGTGGCGCAATGGTAGTAACGAAATTTTTATTTTCATATTCAAAATCGAAAGTGACGATGTTGCCCGCGAGCGCGTCGAGATGCCGCGCAATAGGGAGCATGGTCGGGTCGTCGGTCCGAAATAGTTCAAACAATGTCTTCCCAAGAAATTGCCCCCGCTCGAAGCCCAAGATGGATTTTACCGCGCCATCGGACGAGGTAATGCGCAGATCACAATCGACCGTCCACAACAACACCGGCATCTGCCGCAAAAACATCCGCAAGGTGGTGGTGCTGGTTTCCAGCTCCATGGCTTTGGCGGCCAACGCGGCTTCGGTTGATTCAAGTTCTGTTACATCGACCAAAGTTGCGTCAAAAATAGCGCCAGCTGCGGTGTTCACGACATAGCCGAACACCCGCGCCACAATCGCCGAACCATCTTTGCGCCGCCAGCGAACTTTTACACCATCGACGACGCCGAGCTGGCGATACCGTTCGACCAACGCCAGGCGTTCATTGGGATTAAAATAAATATCGTCGCCAATGCTCAGCTTGCTAATTTCATCGGCCGTGTCGTAGCCGAGGATTTTAACCATCGCAGGATTGACAAAGATGAATCGGCCGTCCGAATTGCTACGGTAAAAACCAACCGGCGAGCGCTCGTAAAAGCGCTGAAGATCTTCCTCGCTGGGTTGATACATCGTCGATATGGTATCCCGCTTTCGAGGGAGATGGCCAGACTGGTAAGAAAAAGCATGCTGTTTTACAACAACAGCGCATCCTCAATCTGATCAAAAACCCCGGCGCGCCATCGAGATAAAGCACTCCGCCCTTGCAGCAAGTTTTCAGTCTCGGCCAACACCGCAGCCAAATCCACCATCCACACGTATGGATCGGCCGGTGCCCGCGCGGCAATCTCTTCTGGCAACTCGACTGGCGGCATCCATGCTGCCATTTTGTGGGAGTGGCCGTCCAACAAGGCACGCACCCCCGCGTTAGCCAAGCGCGAGCCGAGCAGCCGATCAAACGCAGTCGGACGGCCGCCACGCACCACATGCCCCAAGACAGTGACTCGGGTTTCGATTTCAATCGGATTATTGGTCGACGAGCGTGCCGCTAGTGCCGCATCCACCATGGTCTTGAGTTTATCGATGGCAATCGCAACGCCCTCGGCCTTGATGATGATGACGCGTTTGCCGCGCCGGGCCCGGGCCCGAGCTGCGATGACGGTGTCGACGATGCTCGCGACAACTTGGTCTTCGGTACGGCCGGCCTCGGGGAACAACGCCAGGTCCGCACCACTGGCAATAGCCGACGTCATGGCAAGATAACCACAGTCGCGGCCCATCACTTCAATAATGAAAGTACGATCGTGAGCCGTCGCAGTGTCGGCAATTTTGTCGACTGCTTCGACAATGGTGTTCATCGCAGTATCAACGCCGATCGCCATCCCGGTCAGACCGAGATCGTTGTCAATCGAGGCCGGCAACCCGACGACTTGTAGTTTTTGTGTACCTAACTCCGCCGGGCTGGCCAAATGCAAGGCTCCGGTAAGCGAACCATTACCACCGATCACCATCAGGCCATCAATACCTCGCTCGGCCAATCGAAGGCGTGCGATATCGCGGACCTCACGCTGGTGAAATTCCTTGCAGCGGGCCGAGCCCAACATGGTGCCACCGTCGCGCAAAATACCAGCGACATCGCCGCTGTCGAGCGGCACAAACGCGTCGTCAAGTAGACCACGGTAGCCACGTTCGATGCCCCAAACCTCGGCCCCCGCAGCGCGCGCTATTAAGGTTGCGGCGCGGATGGCCGCGTTCATCCCCGGAGCATCGCCGCCGCTGGTTAACACTGCGATTCGTTTGCTTCGAGCCATAGCTGACCTTACTTCGGTTTGCCAATACGCAGCTGCCCGCAAACGTGGCAAAGTGCCTAGATGGTGCGCGCCCGGTTAGATCTAATTTCACTCGGCGTCGTATGGCTCGCATTGATCGGTGCTGCAAATGCGGCCTCCACCGGCTGTGCCTTGCGCACCATCTTGATTGGTCGCGCCAACACGGGGACCTGTGAAGGCGCCTGCGACCGCTATCTTGAATGTAGCGCAACGCCGCCGCCGACCTCGCAACATCGTTGTCTAGCTGAATGCCCCGAGGCCCTGGGCCCAGCTGAAAGCATCCGCCAGTTCGAGAGCTTACAATGCGACGACGTGGTGCGTTACGTCGATGGACCACGCGCCCGCCTGCGCAAATAGGCCGAACCTAGGACCGCAGCGCGGCAGTTATTCGCAAGCGCCGATCGAACAATCACAAGGTACTGCAACATTATTTAACTTGCAGGTCGCTTCAAGTTTGCGGTCGATTAAGAAATTCTCGATCATCCGCAACAACGCCGGGCGTTTGTTGACACCTGAGTGTGTACCGTTGTCGCCCGACGGTGGCACGTTGGTATCGTTGGTCAACGTTGGCTTTTTCTCGTCGAGAATGTACAAAGCGTTGGTAAGTTGACCGGTTTTAGCAGTCATCCGCCATGGAGTTTTTACGGTTGGGCCCAACAAATCAATGCCCATTTCGCGCGCAACCATCTCGGTGGTCATGTTGCCCACTAGACAGTCGCCAATCGCTTCCCACATCACAATGCGCTTAATCGGCGTGCCCGGCATTGGATCTTTGAGCAAGTGCGCGGCCGTTGTGATGGGATCGTAGGGCTCCATCGCCATGCCCAAAAACGCTACCAACATTGGGTATGCCGAAGGATCTTCATAGGCACCAAGCGCGGCGCCCTGCAGAGGCAGCCATGCCGTCGAACGCTCAAACAGCATCGACCACACACCACCTGGAACCGCCATGACACCGTCGATTAGGTTTGGATCGTAGGCCATCAAAGTGTTGCCCATGATGCCGCCGAGTGAGCCACCGACATAGAACGTCCTCGCTGGGTCGATGATGGCATTGCCTTTGAACTTAAACGTATCCGATTTTGCCATCGAGTTGCGCACCGCATGCTCAAGCGAAATAAAATCGATCACCGATTGCGCGAGCTTCTCGGTCATTTGTGCGCCGCGATTCATGTCATTGACTGCCAACACAACAAGCTCTAATTGCCGGCTGGTGAGCCCAATAAAATCGCCTGCGACAATCACGAAGCAATGCTGTTCAGCCAAGCGCAACACGAAATCGTCGTTGAGATATTCTTTGGCCGAACCAAAAATGCCGTGGCCAAAAACAATCGTTGGCCGAGGCAACGACTGCGTAGTTACGCAGTTAGGAACGATGGCTGCGAAGTTGGCATCGCGAAAGCCCTGCACCTGCGGCGCGCCGGTGGCGTCACGACGCATGATCGACGCTGAGGTTTCGCCAGCCGTCAAAAAATCTGGTGACTTGAACGTGCCCAGCAGGCGTTTGTAGGCCCCAGCTGGTGCTTGTTCTTGCGGCGTGAACGTAACATTTACGCCATCAGGCCCGATTGCCGCGAGTGCGTCGGTGCGCATCTTGCGCAGATCCGACGTCAAAAAATCATCCGATGCGGTGACAAAATCCCACGCCAAGACCAGATCGGTTTTGGCGACTCCAGCGGTTTCGAGTTTAGAAAAAATGTCAGCATAACGCGCCGTCAGTTTTGGCATCAGCGGATGCGAAAACGACGTGCCGTCACGAAGGGCAGCAAAGGCCGGAGAAATAATCAGCTCGCCACCATCGGCAGACTTGACGGATTTCCGAATGGCCACCGCATAGCGCGACTTCGGTTTAAGGCGCGCCATTGGCCGAATAATCAAAGCACGTGCGTTGATATCGGCGATATTTTGGTCAACTTCAGCAAAGTACGGCGCACGTTCGCCGGTATCAAGATTGAGCAACACAATCGGCGCATTGG
>JAYWHS010000405.1:0-4112 GCA_043777635.1 Kofleriaceae bacterium
AAGAGAACGTGCTGCGCAACTTGCTCGCTTTAAGAAGATGTCGCCAGCGTTGTTTGCATTCAAGCAAACGTTAGCAGCAGACGAGCTTGTAGATGTCACTATCACCATCAATGCGGATCTACCGCAAGCACAGCTGCCACGCGTGAACGGTGACGAGCAGGTATCACTCGCGCGATATGAAGCATGGACAATTGCCAATGTTGCAGCTCAACGCGGCCGTGTCATTGCAGCAAAGCATCGAATGCGAGCTTTTCTCGCAGGCAGAGGAGTCGAGATCACTGCGGATCCTGATGCGTTGCCGTTCATAGAAGTTAAGATGCCGGCAGGATTGCTCGATGCGCCGGAATCAAATGGTGATGACGTTATTACCATTGAGAAAACTGATAGAGCAGAACCTCGGTTGCATGGTGATTTAGCGGGCATGGGCTCAATGAAACACAGTTCGTTAACTGGTGGTGGTTGCGGTACATCACCGTGCGATGGTGGTGGTTTAACTGTTGGAATATGGGAGTGGGATCGGGCATCACAGCGATCTCCTTTGCAGATTGTTGGCGCGATCGCAACCAACAATTCGCACATTTATCGTGGTGCTGGACCCAGTGCGATAGCCTATCAGCGTGGCCCCACAAATTGCACAACGGACAGTGACTGCAATGTGCCACTTTCCGTAAACAAGCACTGGTGTAACCAGTTGGTTACCGGCGGGCCTAAGACTTGTATCATCGGCCACACATCCTGGGTCGCCGCTGCGATTGGTAGTTATGTACCTGTGCCCTATGCATATAACTCACTGGTGACCAACGGAGCAGATGCCTCTGCTAATGTACCCGCAGGTACTTCTTTCAATTCCGCCGGTGCCTGGAACACTAAGTTGCGAATGGCAAACGACGATCGAGCATCTGGTTCGGATCAAATGCAGTTCATGGTTGCACCGACAAGTGGAACGCCTGCCACGTACGTGAATCGCAGCGCGACTACTATTCCTGCCAGTGCAAATTGGCTGGGCCGATACTACAACGTTTTAGTAACCAACTCATCCGGTAATAGTGGCAACTTAGCCGGAGTGGAGTGCAGTACGCTGCTAAACGGCTTGTGTGTTGGCATGTACGATTACAAAACGTGGAATGATTTATCTACTCACGTAGTAAACTCAGCTAGCAGCGCCGGAAATGTGAATGGCCCCGAGCGGCCACACCTACTTGGACCTGGTTCACATAGTGGAGGTGGCAGCGGATTACATATGCCAAATCCGGGCGTCGTACCCGGTAGCCCTGGAATGCTTCACAGTTTTCTTTTCGGTGGTTCAACTGTTCAAATCTTAGGTACGAGCTACGCGGCTCCATCGATTCTTGCGGTTGCTATTCAAGCTCATCAATACGAAGGGTTCTTCAGTGCTTTAGCGTTCCCTGTTGTAAATAAAGCCGTGTTGCTTGCTGCAACGCAAGATGCCAACAACGATGGGCCGGTAGGCAAGGGTAGTTCGTGGTCAGGCCAGCCGAGCGATGCCGTTGACGGGGCCGGCCAAATCAACATGCTTCGGCTCAAGACGATTCTTGATAATAATCAATATACCTATCAAGATCTTACCGATGCCAGTTTCTCTTCATGTGGCACTAACTGTCGGCAGAAGCTACTCACAACGATTGCTGCTCCTGCCAACTACGTGCCTCGCGTGGCACTCACATATCAAGCTTGCACTACCTCTATCGGAAGCCCTCTTACGTTGCAAAACGATTTCGATTTGGTGGTTACCACGACGGGTAATCAGTTGATCTGCAGCACATTCTCTTCGTCTACTACCACCGACAGCGAAACCGAAATGGTCGAGTTTGGCAATTGTCCTAATGCACGAACCTACTCTGTATATGTTCGTATAAAAAATGGAGCGACATTTCAGCCATGCTCAGCATCTGACACTATAGAACGGGTCGCAGTCGCATGGAATCTTATCTACAAGGGCTTCGGGTTTGTGCAACCATGAAGAGTGCAACCATGAAGATCTCCAAATTGGTCCTCACCGCACTGCTGGTTAGTTGCTCTTCACCAGCCGACAACTTGGCAAAATGTCCTGCTCGCGAAGGCATGCAAGGTAGCTTTACTGCGAGCGATATTGCTTGTTCGGCGGCAACGCACTTCGCAGGCCGTGCATCAACTACACTTCTTGTTGAAGCGAACGAGTTTCAGCGGTACTTTGATCTATATGTTCTGGTGGTGAAGGCTGAGCCACTACTTGGGGAAATAACAGTTAGAGTTCCGTACGGGCTAGATGGTCGAATGCGCACGCGCGATGAGGCGATAGGCGAAGCGTGGACCAAAGAGAGCTTTCACACTTCGGTGTCGGCATTTAACGACCTTGTTTCCATGTTAAAAATTACTCCATACCACCTTGAAACTTTTGAACTGCAGATAAAAGATAATCTCCAATTTTATACTATTGCTACTTCCATTACTAAAGCCACACCGATGTACTCCAACAGGCTTGTGGGTGAAGCATTCGAAGCCATCGGTGTTTTTCTGCAACGCGACGAAGGCGACGCGTTCCCTGGCGATAGTATTTGGACCTGGACAGGCGATAACCAAGCGAAAATTGATGTAGCAGCATTTGTCGGCGATTGTTTTGATGGCGACGGTTGCGGAACCCACTATTTTGAAGTGGACGTGTCCCTCGCCGGTGCAACGGTTCGCGACAAGGGTGGTTTCGTACCAGCGGACGGTTTGGAATTAGCCCCGGGCACGATCCGCCAACCGAACTGATTCTTCGCCAACATTTGCTCCCAATCCACAGTGAATTCACGGCAAGATGCCGGGATGAAAACCGCTGCGTTACGTTTGATTTCGGCTCTAGTCCTCATGCCCGCGCTCGGCTGTGGCAGCGACTCGCCTGCTGCGGTGGATGCGCCATCCGATATCGACGCTGCGACCTGTCCGCTGTCAACCGCCAAAGTCGCTGGCACGCCTGAAACCAATCCGTTGTCGAATGCCCCTGCGAAGTGCGGAGCACCCGCATATATCTGGCGCAAAGATCCAGACTTGGGTGCCGTCACCGAACGCGGCAACCGCACCACGTACACGGCTGGGCAGCTCAGCGCGCTGGCAACGGCCGGCAACGTGACGCTGCCACGCGCGCCGGTGCAGGATGTTGCCTTGATCAATGTGGCGTACGCCACCCAAGATCGTGGCACCCGCACCACCAGCTCGGCTACCGTTGCGTTTCCAACCAATCTGCCTGCGGGCACCAAGCCGCCGGTCTTGTTGCTCTTGCATGGCACCTCGGGTTTTCGTCGAAGTTGTGGCCCAACCGCTGATTCCGGGGCGCAACTACTCGGCGCTTTGTTTGCTAGCTTTGGCTGGGTGGTCGTGATGCCAGATTATCTTGGCTTAGAAAGTTTAGGCACCGATTACGCTGGCCCGCATCCTTACTTAGTTGGCCAAGCTACCGCGATTGCCTCGCTAGATGCCGCGCGCGCGGCCATTGCCGTAGTCTCGGCTGAGAATATTTGCCCAATTCAAGAACTCGCTGTGTTTGGCGGCTCGCAAGGCGGCCATGCCGCGCTGTGGGTCGATCGGCTAGCACCGTACTACGCGCGTGAATTTCAAATGATCGGCGTCGTTGCTACCGTGCCACCGTCGGATCTCGTCGCGCACACCAATCGTGCGTTGCGCAATTTGGTACCGGCTTCGGCTAACACCATGGCTACGTTTGCAACTCAGGCAGCGTGGTACGGCCAAGGTTCAAAACTAGATCAAGTACTTAAAGCGCCGTTCGTTACCAGTGTGCCAGCCGCGCTCGAAAATTCGTGCGAGCCTGGCGGCGCAGTCGAGCCCGCCAGTCTGGCCGAGGTGTTTACTGATCCGTTGTTAACCCATGTCACTTCGGCATCGATTGCGACGTTCCCAGATTTCGGCTGCATGATGACCGAGAGTTCGCTGATCGATACTAGTGTTGCGCGTATCACGCCAAATTCATTGTGGTACGGCGTGTTGTTTGTGCTTGGCCAAGCCGACACGCTGGTCGATCCTGCCATCGAACGCGCATCGTATGACAAGTTGTGCGCAGCCGGCATGCCGCTCAATTATCTTGAGTGTGAAGGCGCGAGCCACACCGAAGCCAC
>JAYWHS010000406.1:0-4110 GCA_043777635.1 Kofleriaceae bacterium
CGATGATCAGCGGCACACGAATCTGAGTGTTGAACAAATCGGTTGAGTGATAGTTGGTGCCGTGCTCGAATAACGATTCGCCGTGATCGCCGGTGACGATAATCAAGGGTTGTTGATCGGCTGGTAGCGTGGCGACAGCAGTGAGCAGCCGGCCGAGCATCGTATCGACTCTGGTAAGTACGGTGTCGTACGGCGAGCGGCGGTCATTATCTTTGACCAGCTCGGTAGTCCAATTGTGCGGTTCTAAGTAGTGCAGCCAGGTAAACGTCGGTGCCTTGTCGGTGGTGCCACCAACGGTGGTTGAGGTTTGGCCGCTGATCCACTCAATGGCCATGTCAGTAAGTTTGTCACCATTGCGATCGACGCCGAGTTTGCCGATACCGCGATCCCACCCGGTTTCGGCTTTGGGCCCCCAAAAACTATCGCAGCAAACAAAGGCCGCCGTGCGATAGCCCGCTTGCTGCAAGCGCTCGGCAAGCGTGACATGGCGGGGATCGAGTTTGAGTGACCAGCCGGTGACGCGGCCACGGACGCGCGTTGCCGCGATGCCGATAAACATGGATGGCATCGACCGCCGGGTGACGTTGCCAGGTGAGAACGCCCAGTCGAAGACCACGCCATGGCTCGCGAGATTCTGCAACGCTGGCATGTTGGCTGGTCCGCCATACGGCGGCGTGCGATCAGCGCGGAAGGTATCGATGGTGATCAACAGGATGTTGGGATGTTTGGCGCCAGGCACCGCCGTGGGCCGAAACGCTGTCAGCGGCAACAGGCGGCGCACGGTTTCGATGTCAAATTGCCGGTCGATGCCTAGTCCGGAAACCGGACATTGTGCCCAAATATCGAGAGTGACAGCTGGCGATTGTTTGAGACTGACCAAGGCCAGTGCGATGCATGTCGCAGTCGTTGCGATAATGCCGCCGCCGACGAGCCGGCGGGTTAGACTGCGGTGCAGGCCGACACGACCAAACAGCAGTGAAAAGGTCGCGAGGGTGAATACCGCCGTCGCTGGATAGACCAGAATACTCAGATCGAGTGGGCCTAGTGAGGGCAGCGCGATGTAGCGCCAAGATGCATAGGTTGCAGCTGCGCCAGCGAGCAACCCGCCAATCACGACATGGTTGAGCACGAACAGCCGCCGGCCGGTGCGCCGTTGCCAACGTTGCGCGATGTTGGCGAAGGTCCGCGCAGTGGCATCGTAGATGATGGGCGCGCCAGCGACGATGATGATGCCGGAGATGCCCATCACAAGTGCGTTGCCGACGGCCACGACATGGGGCCCAAATTGGGTGGCGCGGAACAGCCGCCAGATGACTTGAAATCCAACCATTGAAAGCGTTGCGACCGCAAGCAGTCCAATAAGCAAAGCCGCTGCAAAGCGATGCGCGTTGCCATCGTGGTCGACGAGGAGTTGAATGCGTGGCCACCATGATCGAAAAATCAAGCGCCCAGCGACAGCTGCAATGAGTAGGGCAGGGCCGACAAAAAGTGCAGCAAAGCCAATGGCTGTCAACGTAGCGACGATGCCGAGCCCGGCGAGCAGTGCCTCGGCCGCGCCCGCAACGATTGCTGCTGCCATTGCTGCGACGGCACACGGCAGGAGCCAGCGCAGCAATCTAACAATGTACGACACCAAATAATTGTAGCAGGCTCAACGGTGGCAACTAGATGTTGCGGCCAAAAGCACAACGGAATGTGAGGATGTTGGCTGCTTAGGTTAGTGTGGCAAGGCTACGGTGGCAGGGCCGATCGCGATGGCGACGAGGGCTGCGGTGGGTAAAGGGGTTGGCGCTGGCACGGCGCTGGTAGGACTGGTGGTCGAGATATCTGCGGTCGGCGAGGCCGTGACCGGAGCCGGCGTCGCCGGTGCGTTGTGGAGTTGGTACGGCAAAGGTAATGCGTCGATGCTGATTACGCTATCCCCGACGCGACCGTCGGTGTCGAAGGAAACGTTGGTCCATTGATCGGCAATGTCAGTTTGCGCGACGATAACGTCATTACAACGAACGACCACGGTTTGGGTTGACCCGGGCGCGACATTGGCAAACATCGGAATGGTGATTCGATGCGGCTCGGGGATGAGCATCGGCAAAAGTGCTGTCGCGCGTTTGGCGATGGTCCAACGCCAGCGCTGTTGGCCGTTGTATTGCGGCTTGGCCCAGCCGTGCAACGCTAGGTCGGCGCTGCTGCCATCGGTAAGATTCCACACGCCGGTGGTCATCCGATAGCTACCGTCGAGGTAGCCGAGAAATGCGGGAACCAGGGGATAGTTGCCGACGACGCGGTCCCAGCGCGTTACCGGTACGTCGTGGCGCCACGCAAACAGTGCCGACGCCGGCCAGGCAAATGGATTTCCCATGGCAGCGTAGACCGGTTTAGCGAGCACCGACAACGGCCATTTTGTGTCGCTGCAACACGGCAGCCTGCCGTCGCGACCGGCGGTAGCGCCATGGCGCAGGCTGCCCACCCACGACAGGTTCCATGCGACAAAATATGCCAGGACGATACTTGCCGAACCGTGGCGCAACGCGCGTGGCATACGGCGCAGTGCGCGATTCATAAGACTAAGCGCAATCGCTACACCAACCACCAAGGGTAGCGTCGCAGAACACATGCGACGCTGGCCGAACGAGGCGCTGCCCCACCAATCGAGGGTGGCCGCGTTGGCATACACTTGGGTTGCGACGGCGAGCAGCATTGCGGCACTTACTACGCGCACGCTGCTACCGATCAGCTGACCTCGCGCCGAAGCTTCGCTAGGTCGCTGCATCTTCGGGCCAGCGATCACACCGAGCACAAGGCCAACGACGCCGAGGTAGGCGATGGGGTGCGTTGCAAGCCAACCGTTGCGTGCCGAAAACAGAAATTCGAGCACCATGGGGTGGCTGTAGCGCATCATGCCGGGACCTTGCGGCGTGGTGATCCACGCGCCGTAATATGACTTCCAGACGTAGAGTTGTGGACTAAAAATCAGCAACGCAACAACTAAGCAAATTGCGCCATGGGCAAGGATACGACATAGCCTCCGTAACGCTTGCGCCGGGCTCGTAGCGCAACGGATTTGTTGAGCGGCCAGCAAGGCAAGCTCGACGATGACAACGCTTCCGAGTAAAATATTTTGCACGCGAACGGTGAGGCAAACACCAAGCATGATGCCCAGCCAAAGCGCGCGTCGCCAGCGTTGATCGCGGTAGGTCCACAGCCACAACGTGAAAAATCCTGCACACGCCGCTGCATCCATGGCATGCGCGTAACTCGGCATGTAGGTCGCGTAGTAGGTAAGCGTAGTACCGAGGGCAACGGCGAGCACGCTCCAGGTTGCAGCCCAGCGGCCACCGCCGAGGTGCAGCACGACTGCCAAGCCTAACCCCACCGCGATCCACGCAAAAAAAACACTTGTCGCAAACACAATGCGTTGATGAAACATCGTGTAGCCGTGGGTTTGAATATCCGCGCCGAACAAATTGCCAACGAGCGCAGCTCCATGCGCAGCGCCCAGCACGGGCGCGAGGATCAGCGACGGCCCAATCTGTTGCATCACGTTTTTACGACCGGTGATGGTGCGTGGTTGATTCCACGGATCGCCGAAACGCGCTAAATCGTTATCGAGATTTGTGTCGCGATCGAAGACCATCGATCGTGTGAACAAAAAATGCATGTGGCCATCGCCGCGCGCTAACACCGGGCGGTAGCGGCCATCACCGCGAGGGGCTTCGGGATGTTTGTCGAAATTGTCGTTACGGCAATACATCACCGCGATGGTCATCGCTGCGACGGTGCAGCAGATGAGTTGCCAGATGCCGACGGTCGTGCGCAGGCGCTTGAACCAAGCTTGGGCACGGTCGCGTCGGGTCGGGTTGTTCTTGCTGGCGGATGTCGCGGG
Source organism: Kofleriaceae bacterium (assembly GCA_043777635.1). Lineage (GTDB taxonomy): Bacteria > Myxococcota_A > Polyangia > Haliangiales > Haliangiaceae > JABFXX01. The sequence continues at coordinate 3,884 of JAYWHS010000406.1, forward strand.
CACTGAAATATCGGAAGGTGCGGTGTTAGTCCCGCTTCGAGCGTTCGCTCGTTCGCTCCATCTTTGGGGCACGTTCACGGTTGCGCGGCAACATACGCAAAAAAACGCGGTGCGTCCTGAGTGCGGTTAGCGAACTTGCCATTCGTAGCCAAGGTGATAGTGATAACCGGCTACGTCCCAGCTCGGATGTTCCAATTCAAGATAGACCGAGCTCACGGCCCCGCCGA
>JAYWHS010000407.1:0-4109 GCA_043777635.1 Kofleriaceae bacterium
TCTCAGGTCTCAGGTCTCAGGTCTCAGGTCTCAGGTCTCAGGTCTCAGGTCTCAGGTCTCAGGTCTCAGGTCTCAGGTCTCAGGTCTCAGGTCTTAGGCCTCGGACCTCCAGCAACCGTGCGGTAGCCCGCGAGTCCACCAATCCCGAAAGTCCGAAAGTCCGAAAGTCCGTTCGGACCCAGTCCGTCCACCAAGTCCGAAATTCCCCGCCCCCATCTCAATGACCCGAAAACGCCAAACGGCGGGTCGCCCCGCCGTGTAACGAATCAATCCAGAGTGGATTATTTGATTTCGACTTCTGCGCCGGCGTCTTTGAGCTTCTTGGCGATGTCTTCTGCTTCGGTTTTCGGAACGCCGACTTTGACTTCTTTTGGAGCACCGTCAACCAGATCCTTGGCGTCTTTGAGACCAAGGCCGGTAACTTCACGAACCACTTTAATAGCACCAATCTTGTTGGCGCCAGCGGCTTTGAGAATAACCGTAAATTCGGTTTTCTCTTCAGCAGCTGGTGCAGCCGAGGCGGCAGGGCCAGCAACGGCAACAGCAGCGGCGCTTACGCCCCATTTTTCTTCGAGGGTCTTGGTCAGAGTGACCAAGTCGGCAACGGTGAGGCCACTGAGGAATTCAACAACTTGATCTTGAGAAATGTTCGACATGATTCTTATCCTTAAAAACGAGACTGTGGTCTAAAAACAATTTGGAGTGGGTGACTACGCACTAGCTTCGGTTGCTTCGGCAGCAGGAGCGCCTTCGGCCAATTTGGCGCGACGGGCTTCGAGCAAACGAGCAAATTGTGCTGGCGCTGCGAGGAACGTCATCAACAATTGAGCTTGAATTTCTGGCTTGGTTGGCAAACGCGAAAGCGCGTCAACGCCGGCAACATCGAGGGCTTTGCCTTCGAAGAAGCCACCACGAATTTGGAACTTCGGTTGATCTTTGGCCCATTTCAAGGCGATTTTTGCTGGTGCCTGAGCGGTTTCGCTCGACCAGATGACGGCGGTGGCGCCGGTCATCAGTGGAGTGATTGCTTCAAGTTCGGTACCCTTGACTGCAATTTTCACCAGCGAATTTTTCAACACGCGGTAATGACAACCGTTTTTACGGAAGTCGTCGCGCATCGTGGTGACAACCGGCACCGTGACGCCGGTGTAGTCAACAATGACAACGCTCATCACGTTGCTGAAGGCTTCTTTGATTTCGCCGAGTACTACGGCTTTTGCGTTACGTTCCATGGATGCTCTCCTAACAAAAAACCCTCGTCACCGAAAGAGTGAAACGAGGGTTAAATGCGGAGCCGACTCCGTATTCGTACTCGTCTCCGCAGGGCACTTAGGCAACACCAGAATTGGTATTGCGCCTACTTCTTCGACGTTTATCGAGTGTTAACTAGCGGTCTGGGTTACTCCACAACTGCGCTAAACGCAGCGGTGTCAACTTTGATCCCTGGGCCATGAGTCGTCGAAATGGTAACGGTACGCATGTACGTACCTTTCGACGTCGCTGGCTTGAGTTTCATCAGCATGTCGAGCAGTGCGCGGAGGTTTCCGGCCAATTGCTCAGGGGTGAAATGCGATTTCCCGATCGGGCTTTGAATAATGCCGGCTTTTTCAACGCGGAATTCAACACGACCAGCTTTTAGTTCTTTGACTGCCAACGAAACATTCGCAGTTACGGTGCCAACTTTTGGATTCGGCATCAGTCCCTTTGGACCAAGCACACGACCAATTTTACCAACCGAAACCATCATGTCCGGGGTGGCAACTAACGTGTCGAAGTCGAACCAGTTCTCTTCGGCAATCTTCTTAATGTATTCGTCGCCGCCGGCAAAGTCTGCGCCTGCATCGAGGGCTTCTTTGACTTTCTCACCCTTGCAGATAACCAATACTCGCTTGGTCTTGCCGGTGCCGTTTGGCATCACGCATGAACCGCGAACCATTTGATCGGCGTACTTTGGATTCACACCCAAACGCACCGAAACATCGACGGTTTCGTTCCACTTGGTTGATACTTTTGCCTTTTGGATCAAGGCGCAGGCTTCGTCAACCGTATGCTTCTTGCTACGGTCCCAGCCTTCAATTGCTTTGCGATAATTTTTTCCAGCCATTGTCATTTCCTATGTGGGCCTGGTCAAACGCATTCGGATGAATGCTCCCAGGTGCATTGCACATTAATCAAATCTGAATGCTCAAACCTGAATCAGCCTGTTGTCAGTGCCTCCGTCAAAAGAGGCATTCACCAACTGCCGAATCAATCAATAACTTCGAGGCCCATTGAACGCGCCGTACCAGCCACGGTGCGCATTGCAGATTCAATGCTCGTGGTGTTGAGATCTGGCATTTTGAGCTCAGCGATTTCTTTGACTTGCTTCGAGGTAACCTTGCCAACTTTGGTCTTATTCGGCTCTTTCGAACCGCTTTCGATCTTCGCAGCTTTTTTGAGCAAGATCGAAGCAGGTGGAGTTTTGAGCACAAACGTGAACGAGCGATCGGCGTACGCAGTGATCAAACAAGGGATGATCAGATCGCCCTGCCCCTGGGTGCGCGCGTTAAATTCTTTGCAGAACTGCATGATGTTGAGGCCGTGCTGCCCAAGCGCAGGGCCAACAGGTGGCGCCGGATTGGCTTTGCCAGCTGGACATTGCAGTTTAATGATTGCGGTTACCTTCTTCATAACTTTTCCGTATCCCTAAGGGTCGCCACGTGGCGCGCGTTTATGCTTTCTCTACCTGATTAAAGTCAAGCTCAACCGAGGTGGCTCGACCAAACATCGACAACGCAACCTTCACTTTGTGCTTATCGGCCTTCACCTCTTCAACCGTAGCGGTGAAGTTAGCGAAAGGCCCTTCCGTAACACGAACCGTATCGCCGGCATCGAAAACAATTTTTGCCTTTGGCTTCGGTTTCCCGCCAACGGTCATGTTGCTTTGCACCCCGGTAATTTCACGCTCTGGCACCGCAGTCGGCTTCATGCCGCCGAGAAACCCAGTGATCTTCGGTGTGTTTTTAACTAAGTGAAACGTGCGATCATCCATCAACATTTGGACGAACATGTAGCCTGGGAAAAATTTGCGCGTCATGGTGCGACGCTGGCCCTTCACCACTTCCATGACGCTCTCGGTCGGCACCAAGACTTCGCCGAAGTAGGGACTAAGGTTGTTTTGGGCAACCCGCTCCAACAGCGTTAGCTTCGCTTTGTTTTCGTGTCCCGAGTACGTGTGGACGATGTACCACTTCATTTGCACTGCCTCAGAAGGCGCTGCAGTCGTCTCGGTGCCCGCTTCGCTGGTGTCCGCGCTATTAACCATAAACGAGCTCCGTAAGGTTCGACCAAGTGAAGTCGAACACAAAGAGAATGACCGCCATGACAATAGACATCACGATGACAATAATCGTCGCCGTTTTGACTTCTTGCGGGGTCGGCCAAGTAACTTTTTTCAGTTCTGATGCAACTTCGTTGACGCCGGAATGCACGCGGTCATTGCGGTACAGCAGCGTTGAAATCGTAAATGCACCAATAAACGCTATGAGTGTTGCAACAAACTCACTTGGTGGCTTGGCGAAAAATCCGACGATCCAATCGATGGACCACTGAATTAAAAAGAACAGCAACAGCCCACCGCTTAGGTAGATTAGGTGAACTGGCTTGTTGGGTGCGTTCTCTTGTTGGGCCACTGGGTTCCTTGAGATGCGGACTTCGGTAAAATGGCAGGGGAAGAGGGATTTGAACCCACAGCCCTCCGCTTTGGAGACGGATGCTCTACCGTTGAGCTATTCCCCTGTAATAAAGCTAACTTAGACTAGAAATACTCCTGCTTAATGCGATTTATACGTAGTTAGTGGCAATTTTCCCGGTTGAAAACCGGAGCGGTCGTTTAACCTATGTGGCAACCGCTAGCAAGCACAAACCAAGGAAAGATGCCGAGTAGATCCTCCGAAAACCAAAACGGACGGCATCGCCGCCCGTTTGTTGTTTGATTTACCACCTGCGGTGGAATCAACAACCGTTCAGGTCAGGATCTTGGTCACAACGCCAGCGCCGACCGTCTTGCCGCCTTCGCGAATCGCGAAACGGAGACCTTCTTCGCAAGCAATCACGCTGACCAGCTCAAC
>JAYWHS010000408.1:0-14766 GCA_043777635.1 Kofleriaceae bacterium
TCGCGCTCACCAAATCAAAAGCGGCGATGTCTACGTGCTTTGCTCCGATGGTCTGTCGGGCATGATTGCGGACCCGCAAATTTGCCAAATCACTGCCAACGCCAAGTCGCTTGAGCGCGCCGTTGCCGAGCTGGTGGATGCTGCCAATCGCAATGGTGGCACCGATAATGTGACGACACTGCTGCTGCAGTGCGTTGCAGCGTAACGACTGACCTAACGCAACCTAGGTTTGCAGTTCGGTGCCGGACCAACCACCGACCGCAGCGCCGTCACTACAGCCGTCAAATTCCGCGCTACAATATCGCCATGGCTCGCTACATCATCGGCAATGGTTCGAAGCTCAGTGTCAAAGCTCGATCGAGCGTGCACGACACCGTAACGGTGTGGAACAAAGTAACCGGCACACTGACCGCAGATGTCGAAACCTTAAGCAACGTCGGTGCATCGGCGAGTGCATCGGTCGATATGACCGATTTCGATGCTGGCGACTGGCTCAAGAATCGCAAACTTCGCAAAGATTACGACATGGATGCGCATCCTCGCGCCACGTTTGAACTTACCGGGTTGAGCAACGTGGTGCGCAACGGCCAAGCCTTTACCGCCGTTGCCGCTGGGGTGTTAGGTTGGCGCGGCAAACAAGTCAATGTCACGATCGCAGGCAAAGGCACGATGACACCGACGACGTTTGAAGCGAGCGGTTCGTTTGAACTTGATATCCGCACCCTTGGGCTACAAGCGCCCAAAGTGCTCATGTTTAAAGTCCAAGATGAAGTGCTGGTTGAGATTACCTTGCGAGGAGTAGTGCAATGAACGCTGTTGTGAAAACCCTGATCGTAACCTTGGCGGTAAGCGCCGCGACAGCCGCCAGCGCCGGTTGCAAACCCAAAACCGAATACTCCGGCATCGGCCGCTGGAGCGTGACCCAAACTAAACTTGCCGACGCCCGCGCTAAAGGCCGTTGCCAACCGACAGACCTGCCCGACGGCCGCAAAGGCGTTTGGTGTTTTGGCTTTCCAGGGGTCAAAATCCCTGGCGCAGGGCTGCCACCCGAAGTCGATATGTATTTCGGTAGCGACGCCGACAACGCGACGCCGATCGAGATTCAATACAAAATTCGCGGCTGCAACGACGAAAAACTCGAAGCCTGGGTCTCCACCAACTTCGGCGCTGCGATCGAAAAACGACCCGGGCGCGGCGTCTGGAAAACCGGCAACATGACGCTGATCGGCTTTTTGCCGGAGTCACCGGGCAGCTGCATGTTGCGCATGTTTCCGTTGTCGGAAACCACGGAAATCGAGCGCATCAAGAAACTGTAGACGGCGGCCAGTCGGCTACGGTGCGATCGGTTCGCTGGCCCAGTCCTGCTCAAATTGCGCGCTCACGATGGCGGCTTGTGTCGGTTCAAAAATTAGCGCGCCAACTTCGCGGTTCCGGCCCAGTGATGTAAAGGACATATTTTCCGAGCCCACAAAAGCCACACCATCGGCGATAATCAGCTTGGCGTGTAAGTCGAACGACGTCGCAACTTTGACCACAAAGCCAAGATTGTTCAGCATGGTGATGGTTGCAGCATTGCCGGCCAGGTTGCTCGCCGGGGCCAGAATTACCCGGACTGCCACCCCTCGCACCTTCGCGCGTTTCACCGCATCGACGATGTCGGTATCGGTCATGTAAAACACTTCGATATCGAGCCGTTGCATGGCGCTATTGATATGGGCAAGCAGGCGCGACCGCGAGTTAGATGGCGACACCACAAAACGCGTGCAGGTTTGGGCGAACGTTGTGCTATTCCAGTCGGCATCAAAGATGGTGTTGAGATCGTTAATGTCGTCGGTATCGCGGGTTATGAACCCATAATTGCGCTCGGAATCAAGTGCGCCAAAATTAAAATTACCCGACGACACTACGGCTTTGTTACCGTCGATCACCATATATTTGGCATGTGAATACTCAAAGCCGGCCGGCGCGCCTTTGACCTCCACTCCACCGGCCAGCAGTTTGGCTTTGGTGCTGACATTGCCTGCGTGGTCAGGATCCAGCAGCACGCGCACGGCGACGCCACGATTTTTGGCATTGATCAATGCGGTCGATAAATCGCTGACCGTAAATAAATACATTTGCAAATCGATGCGCGTCGTTGCGCCGTCGATCAGGCTGCGAAAGCGCGTGCCGTAGCCAGCGGGACCAACAAACACTTCAGGATCAACCATGCGCGGATCGCTGACGGAACAAGCCCGCATCGTGCGCGCATCCGACGCGGCACCGTCAGCGGCCGAAGCATCCGCCGTTGTGGCCGCAGGTGACCGACAACCCAGCAAACCAAATGCGACTGCCGACGCTGCGATAACAAGTTTCATAGGGTTCGCCGCATCATGAACGCAAGGCCGTCACCCGCCAAGCAAAAACTACTTGGTTTGGCCAGGGCAAAAGCCGCCGGCAATGCCTTGGGCTTTAGGACACAATCCATACAACTCATGCCGGTGCCGCAGCACCACAAACCCACCCAGCTTCTTGGCGATTTTTTCTTGCTGCTCTTCGATCTCAGCGTCTTCAAATTCTAAAATGAAACCACACTGGGTGCAGATCAAGTGATCGTGATGATCGCCGACAATTTCAAATCGCGCTTGGCCGTCGCCGAATTGCCGTTCAACTGCCAAGCCGCCATCGACCAACAACTTGAGCGTGCGATACACGGTGGCGTAACCAACTTTAGGATGCTTCTTGCGAACCTTGGCAAGCAACTCATCAATCGAGATATGGTCGCGCGTGCGCAAAAAGAACTCAACAATGGCTTCACGTTGCGACGTGACATTAAGCCGCTTGCTTTCCACGTAGGTTCGCCAGCGAACTTTGAGCTCACTGCTGTCTTTAGGCGCAAAATCGGCGCGAGAGCCAGTCATACGGTCATCTTGCTTGCTTGCTTGTGGCGGGTCAAGCGCTGGGACCATGACACACAGGGCAGACCAGTCTAGCGAAACGACATGAACCAGGGCGAGCTCGACTGACGGCCTCAAGTTTCTGATGCTTCGGGGTCCTACGCAGACGAAGTTTCAGCTACTTGCGCCTGAAATCTGCTTGGCACGATTGGTGATAAGGTGCATTGGCATGCGTACCCCATCTTGGCTTAGTAGCTCCGTAACATGTTTGCTTTTGCACGGCTGCGGCGATAGCTCGCCGGCTCCAGGCACAGGTCGCTTCGGGACCAACGACGTTTCGATATTGTTGCCGCTACCAGCCCAGTTTGCCGATGTTGACCAATTGTTGCCGTTGTCGACGCTGGGCAATGGTGGGCCGCTCTTGAGCCCCGCGTTGTTTGCACAAATTCCAATGTTTGCCATCCGCTCGAATAATCCCGGATCGTACGCCGCCTGGCATATTGTTGGCGGTCGCATCGATCCATGCTTTCCAGATCTGGCTCTGTTGACGGCTGACCCAAGCAAATGCCGTCGGCAAGTCCGACTGGTTGCGCAACCGATCAGCAACACTGGGCCGTCCGATGGCGGCCCGCCAGGTATTCTCAATGTCGACGATGCTGCGATGCATCTGTTTTTTGAATTTGATGAGGCGCAATTCAAAGAGCTGGCCACCGCGTGGTTGGCCCTTAGTTCAACGGTGAGCCGTGATGAAACGCTACCTTTGGGAGTGCACCCCGGCATCGTAGCCGAAGGCTTAACCGGGCCGACCTACCAAAGGTTTGTAGCGCTCATCAAAAAATACGCAGGCGATGCAACGCTGGCACAAATTACCGCGATGGACGGTCGTACGGTGGCGTGGGAATTTGGTGGCTTCACGCGGATTGGCGCAACGTTGACCGCATTGCCCATTCACGGCTTGGCTGCAACTGACAAAACCCAAACGATTACTGCCGACAATCTCGAAATTTTTTCGATTTTCCCTGAGACCGCCGAGTCGCGCAACCTAGCAGCGTTGGCCGGTGAATTTGTCAACACTGGCGGCGTTGGCGGTGGCGGCGTCAAACTCACCGCGAGCCAAGCGGCGCTCGATGCCGCGCTCAAACTGACGCTCACCGTCGACGATCCAACCCAGCAATTCAACCCGGAGTCGCTCGACTGCGTATCGTGCCATTTGGCCGGCCGGGCCCGCGACCGCGCCACCAAGCTCGGCATCGATTCAAGCACGCTCGACCGTTTTGCCAACGCGCGGAATTTGACCCTGCAAGGCTCGCGCACGCCGACCAACTCGGTGCAGCAACAGCGCGCGTTTGGCTATCGCGATACCTTCACCAGCATCAACCAGCGGGTGGTCAACGAAAGTGCGGCCGTAGCGGATGCGCTCGAAGTAATGTTCCCGTTGTACAAAGAGTAGGTCGAGCGCGAGCTGTGTTATCTACCGGCCATGTTGCCGACCGTGGTCATCGAAAAAGTTGTCTCGCCCAATGGCGGCGCCATGGTGTTGTCACAACGTGGCGACGATTTCGTGATTCGCGTCGATGGCATCGAATTGATGGGCAGCCGCAACCACGGCTCGGAAGACGCCCTCGGAAAATTGGCCTGCGGCGCAGTGCTCAACCAGGCTGCGCCGCAGGTTTTGATTGGCGGGTTGGGCCTTGGTTATACTTTGCGCGCCGCGCTCGACACGCTGGGGGCCGACGCCAAGGTTGAAGTTATCGAGTTGGTGGCGGATGTCATTCGCTGGAATCAAACTGTGCTCGGCCACCTCGCACAACAGCCCCTGCTCGACCCGCGCGTGACTTTAGTACATGCCGATGTCGCCGACGTATTGGCGCAAGCGTCGCAACGCTACGATGCGATCGTGCTCGACGTCGACAATGGCCCCGATGCGTTGACCCAAGACAGCAACGTCGCGTTGTACCGGCTCAAAGGTTTGCAGATGATCTACCGGGCGTTGCGGCCCGGCGGCACGCTGGCGGTGTGGTCGGGATTTCCGTCCAAAACCTTTACCGCGTGGCTCGGCAAAGCCGGGTTCACGACCCGCTGCGAAACCATTCGATCACAATTTCGCGGCGGCATGCGCCACTATATTTGGTTCGCCACGCGCCAGTGACGGCAGAATATGCTTAATTGCAGCAATGGCGAAAGCACCCGCAGCAGCAGCACCGACTGTCGGCTTCGACGATATTTTAACCAAGCTCCGCGACTCCGTTGAGCAACTTGAATCAGGCGAACTTTCGCTTGAACAATCACTGGCAATCTATGAACGCGGCGTGGGCCTGGCCCGCGAAGGCCAAACCCTGCTCGATAGCGCGCAAAAACGCGTGGAGCTATTGGTCGCCACCAGCGAAGGCCCGACTGCTGTGCCATTTACCGAGGAATAACCATGTCTCGTGCAACCCTAGACGTCGCTACTGCGCCCCACGATGTACGTAGTTTTTTAGCTGCGGCCGCCACCGCGGTCGATGCTGAATTGCAGCGTCGCTTGGCTGTCACCGGCGCCGACCCAGGCCGGCTACGCGAAGCCATGTTGTACGCTGCCACCGGCGGCGGTAAACGCTTGCGGCCTGGCGTTGCGCTGGCCACAGTGTTGGCGTTGCGCGGCGCTGCGACTGATGTTCTCGACGTGCTGCGTGATCCACGCGGCTTGTGTGTTGCCGCCGCTGTTGAAATGCTGCATGCCTACACGCTGGTCCACGATGATCTCCCAGCCATGGACGACGACGACGAACGCCGTGGTCGGCCTACCGTGCACATTGCCTTTGGTGAAGCCATTGCGATTCTAGCTGGCGACGGTTTGTTGACGTTGGCATTAACGACGCTAGCCGAGCTTGGTGTTGACGCGGGCCGAGCGATCACCACGTTGGGTGAACGTTCGGGCCATCTGCAATTATTGGCTGGCCAAGCGATCGATTTATCGACCGACAAAACCAAGATGGCGTTCGCTGAGCTTACCGATCTGCACGCCAAAAAAACCGGCGCTCTATTTGCTGCCGCTGCAGAACTCGGCGCCATCGCCGCTGGTGCCGCCCCGGCTGTTGCGCACGCCTTCGGTGACTACGGCATGGCCCTCGGCATTGCCTTTCAGCACGCCGACGATCGCGACGATCAGGAATTCACCGATCATACCGCCGCTGCGACCCAAGCCTGGATCGATGAATGCGTTCGGGCTATTACCATCGTGCGCCGCCATGCCGGCAGCAACTCCGTACTTGAGCAAGTTGCTGCGTGGATCGGCGCACAAAGCTCTACGCCGGAAGCGTGGCAGGCTGTGCTCGGTCGTATTCCTGCAGCGTAACTATAGTTACGCGGAATGGCTACGGCGCGGAATCAAGATACGTAGTGGCGAGGTACGCAATCAAATCCTGATGCGTTGCGCGAAGTGCAGTTGCCTCGGTGTGCTGCCAGTCGCGCTGTGCGCCTGAGTGACCATCAATGACTTCAGCGTCGAAGTACCAGCGCCCTACGGTTATTCGCATCGCGCCAGCAGAACCAAAAAGATCCACAAAGCCACCGTCGCTGGTGATTTCCACCTGACAGCCTGCAAATGCACTTGTCATCCACGTGTGTATTTCTTCAAAGAGTGTCATCGCGGTCTCCGCTCTTGAAGTTTCAAAACCCATCGCACTGCGTGATTAGAATCGTCTCAGCCCGTCGCTGAATACACCGTATTGCACAACATATTCGTTGTAGTTTTCAATAGCATTGCGATTTTCAGCGAGCCATTGTTGCCGATCAATAGTTCGCAATTCTGCCTCGACCGCACGTTCGAGTAGTTCCGACAGGTCGATTTCCGCTTGGCGGGCGCGTTGCACCAACGTCGTCGGCAGCGACACATTGATAGCGACTTTTCGAACTGACGAAACCATGTGCGCAGTGTGGGCGCATGAGTGTGCACAGGCAATCCTATTCGTGTTGCACGCTGCGAGTTAACCGTGGCAAAGGCTATCTGCATCTGGGCCTATGTGCACCCGACGCGAAACGTTGTCGACCCACCCGCTGCGGTCGGCTGACCTATGGTGTTACCAGTTGTCATCAGAGCGCGGACATTTTCCGCCAACCGTTGGCTAGAAGTTGAGTTATTGAATTCGAGAGTGCTGTCACGAAATGGCATCGTTCCTGCAAATAATTTTCAAGAATGAGCAACTACATTCCGCCAGCCCAACCCACTCCGTCCAATAGCAAACAATCCTCGTCGGGCGGCATCATTGCAGCACGCATCATCGGATTGCTCGGCGTGCTCGTTGGCATTGCAGCCATCGTGATGATCAACACCGACCAGATCAACCACGCCGAAATCGGCACTGCAAAAACGGTCGCGAAGTGGGGCTTGGGCTTGGGGCTGGCTTGGCTATTTATTATTCCCGCAATTCTCAAGAGCCAGCGAACGTGACCGGCCGATTCAGCTGAACATGTAGGCGCAGTCAATTCGCCCGCCTACCCGCCAACCGGCGGTTCCCCGGCCAACGGCCGGTTCGGGTTCATGGAATTTGCCTACCTGGTCGCGCGTTGTTAGGGTCAGCCATGGTCCGAGTTCCGACGCTGCGATTGAGTCCTGCCTTTTGGCTGCTGCTGCTGGCCGCGACAACGGGGGCATGCTCGGGTGCGTGCTCGGGGCCGCCTAAGAAAAACGGTGCGAGTCCGCCGATCGCCACCACCGCACCGACGGCCACAGCACCCAACGACGCTGCAGTTGCGCCAGCGCCGACTGTGCCACCACCTGCCCCGGTTGCACCCGCGCCGCTGACCACCGACATGGCGATGCCGTACTTTGGTGGCAAGCCGGGCCCCGCCGGCGAGGCTGCGAAAGCTATCAGCCTCGATAAATGGGCCGATGCACTGCCGTTGCTGCAAGCCGCGATTGCTGCATTGCCCGCTGGGCCGAGCGATGATCGGACGCGTTTGACGCTGTTGCTTGCGGTGGGCCAAGAGCAAACCAAGCAGTGGGCGGTGGCCGCGACTACCTACGCCACGGTGGCGCCGTTGTTGCCGATGTTGTCGGACTACATCGCCTACCATCGAGCACGTTCGCTGTACTTTGCGCATGATGCTAGCGCTATTACGGTGGCGCGCAGTGTGCGGGCCGATAGCGTGCACGGGGCAGATGCCGAGCTGCTGGTCGGCGATATGTTGCGCAATGGCAAAGACTACATCGCCACGGCCAATCACTATCGCGACTATTTGACTCGTCGGCCCAAAGGCGCACGGCGCGCTGAAGCTCGTTATCGTTTAGCCGAAGCTCTTGATGCTTCCTCCAGCACCGCTGGCGTTGTTCCAGTGCCGGCGCTGCAACTCGAAATGGTCAGCAACTACCGTGCGATCGATATCGAAGATCCACTGTCGAGCTGGGGCCCCAAATCCGTTGCTCGGTTGACGCAACTGCAAACCACGCTGCCTAGCGATATCGCCGCCAAGATCGGCAACTACACCGTCGACGAACAACTGCAAAAGGCCAAAGAGCTATTCGATTCGATGCGCAATCCTGAATCCGAAGCTGCCTTTGACGTGGCCTTTGCCATGGCGGGCGCGACCGCTGCGCAAAAATGCACCGCTGCATACAATCGTGGCCAAAGCCGATTCAAAGCCCGCGATCGCAAGGCTGCCAAAGTGATGTTTGATATCGCGGTGACCGCATGTCACGACGCTGCCGACAAAGATCTGGAGATCAAAAGCAACTACCAAGCGGGGCGCTCGTACAGCTTTGAAAAACAACACGACATCGCCATCCTGCGCTACCAAGCGGCGCAAGCCATCGATCCTGCGCACAGTTATGCCGACGACTCGATGCTGCGTGAAGCCGAAGAATGGGCGGTGCTCGGCAACGATGCCAAAGTTCGCGAAGTGCTGGGCGCACTGCCGGCCAAGTTCCCCGACGGTGACATGCGGGCCGAAGCGATGTGGCGGTTGGGATTTCGGGCGTGGAAAAACAAAAAGTACGACGAAGCGATTGGCTTTTGGAAAAATCAAATCGCGGTGATGCCGCGCGACGACAACTACTACGCGGAAGGCCAAGCGCAATACTGGTTGGGCCGTGCGTATCTAGCCAAACGCGATCGCAAAGCGGCGGTGGCATCGTGGCGCGAAGCCATCATGATGTACCCAGCGGCGTACTACGCGATGCAAGCACTCAATCGCGTGCGTGAAACGTCGCCGAAAGAGTATGAGGCGATCGTCGCTGAAATTTCTAAGGACCCAGACGGGTTTGACGCGAAGGCTCCGGCATTTACGTTTGCACCACGGAGTGAGTGGGGCAGCGAAGGCTTTGCCCGCGCGATGGAGTTAGTGCGGTTGGGGCTGGGGGACACGGCCAGCGCCGAACTCGGCAAACTTGGATTGGCCGCGCCGAAGAATAAGACCCGCGTCGACGATCCTGAGCAGATCGAGAAACTTTGGGCGATGGCGTACTTGTTTAATCGTGCGGGCAACTACGCGACGTCACATTGGCCAACTCGCTGGCACATCCTTGACTACCGACGCAGCTGGCCGGTTGGTGCGAATCGCGCTCGTTGGCTCATCGCATATCCAAGAGCGTTTTGGCCACTGCTGTTGAGCAATGCAACTGTGAATGGCGTGCCGCCAGCAATGCAAATTGCAATCGTGCGCGAAGAGAGCGCATTCGATCCGCAGCTGGAAAGTTACGCCAACGCGGTGGGCTTGACGCAGATGATTTTTCCGACGGCGAAACGGTTTGCGCAAGGCACGGGAATTGATGTCACCCGCGACACGCTGCGCGATCCTGAGAAAAACGTAACTATCGGTTCGCGGTTTTTAGGCTTCTTGTTCAAGTACTGGGACAACTACATCCCGCTGGTGCCAACTAGTTATAATGCCGGCGAAGGCGGGGTTAAGCGCATGCTTAAAGTTCGCGGGACATGGGATTCCGATGAGTTTATTGAAGGTATTGTTGATGACCAAGCCCGCAATTATACCAAGAGGGTGCTTGGTACCTTTTTCACGTATAGCTGGCTGTATGAGGCGGTGGTGCCGGTGCTGCCGCTGACGATTCCGGCAACGGCGCTGGCGAAGTAGGAAGTTACGGCGAGGTACGGCGAGGTACTGCGAGTTGCTGGCTGGGTCGTCGAGCTGCCCAGGGAGTTCCGAGTTTCGACGACTGCTCACCTCGGACCTCGGACCTCGGACCTCGAACCTTGGACCTCGGATCTCGGAGGACGGCCGGTGAGCGAAGAGCGGGTTACGGCGGGTGAACGGTTGGCTCACAGAGGCTCCGGAGGGCGCGAGCTGGTGCTTGCGCGGATGCACTGCGGTTGGCCGCGCAGCCGCGGATGGCAGTGCTTGCGCGTAGCCTGATGCGCCGCCTTCGCGTCGCGGGTGGGTGGCGCACTTGATGGCGAAAGTTTGACGTTGTGCGCAGTGAGCGTTCGGCTTGTGGGTCCGCGGGTGAATGCGGAACTTGAATTGGCGATAATTATTGATGTGAATGCATTGATCTGAATGATGGTGTGTTTGATTTAGCGTCCGGCTTTCGGACTTCAAATATGTGTTCGAATTTATGCATTGTTCTACGATTTGTGTTGACGCGAATTTTCGACGAAGAATTGCAGTGCCTAGGTGTAGCTGGTGAAACGCTCGTGCAAGGCTGCAATGTGGGCGATACAGGGCGATGAGCTTGATTGGCAGATTTTTTGGTTGCAGTGGTGTTTCGCAGCGCATTGAGCCAGCTACAGCGTCGAAAAAACCGATGATAGAGTGTGCTCATGCAAAATGAGTGCAGAGGTGACGGTGGCCATTAATGTCGATGCGCTGGGGGATCAAATCGCTGAAATGTCAGCGCATGTTGATGCTGCGATGCACCGAATGTTGACGGTAATTCGTCAATTTGATGTCGCTGAAGGCTGGCAGGTGCAAGGCGCGTTGTCGTGCGCACATTGGTTGGCATGGCGCGTTGGCTGGGATTTACGCACGGCACGCGAACGGCTACGAGTTGCACGCAAGTTGGCAGAGTTGCCGTTAGTCGACCAGGAATTGCAACGTGGTGCAGTGTCGTATTCACAAGCGCGGGCAATTTCGCGGGTGGCTACGACGGAGAATGAAACGCTCTGGGTCGAATATGCTAAGCGCATGCCAGCTTCGCAGCTGGATACATTGTGCAGGTCGTTCCAGAACGTGCAAGCGTATGATCAATCTCGTGAGGCCAGTGCGGTGGCCGCAGCACACGTTGCAGAGCAGCGCACAGTGACTCGGCGAAGTCTCGACAACGGTATGGTGAACTTTGAAATCGTGTTAGCTAGCGATGAAGCGGCGATCGTTTGGGCAGCGCTGAATGCTGGCATTGTAAAAGCAGGTGCAAAGCCGACTCGCGCGCAGCCATCATCGAAAGTTCCAACTCCCGCGCCGCTATCGTGTGCAAATGTGATCTCGGCGAGCCCCTGCTTGAAAAACCAGACTCCCGCTGAACCGTCGTTGGCCGAACCGTCGTTGGCAGCACCATCGGCGGCATTACCGTCATCGGCAGCACCGTCGTTGGCCGAACCGACTTCCGCAACAACTTCTGCGCAACAGCCAACGGCAAAAGCAGCAGCGGCTGCCGACCGTGGCCTGCAACGTGCCGATGCGTTCATGGACATTATCCAGGATCGCGTACGTGGTACTCGACCGCAGCGCACGCCGATCGAAATCATTATCACGGTGCCACACGCTGGTCTGCACGGTTCAGCGGAACCGTCGCAGCTCGCGATGATTGCCTACGGCGAAGTACTTGCCGCGTCGACTGCGCGACGGTTGTGCTGCGACGCTGGCGTGGGGATTGCGCAGGTCGACGTGCACGGCCAGCCGCTTTCGGTCGGTCGCAAAACTCACACGATTTCAGCCGCAATCAAGCGGGCATTACGACTACGCGATCGTACGTGCCGTTTCCCCGGGTGCACGCACAGCCGCTACGTCGACGGTCATCACGTTGTGCACTGGGCCAACGGCGGTGAAACTGCGTTGACGAATCCCATGTTGTTATGCAGTGCTCACCATACGCTGATGAACGAAGGCGGCTGCCGCGTTGAAGCCAACGGTACCAATGGCTGGGATTTTTTTGACCATCGCAACCGACGCATCGAGACACAACCAGCGCGTCCAGCGCCGAACAACGTTGGTGCTCGACATGGTCTCACTGCGTTGCACGCTGTGCACGATGCGCGCGCCACGCTTGCAATCACGTCCAACACCAACACATCAAAATGGACCGGCGAACCGATCGACACGCGAGGTGCATCGATTAATTAGGCTAGTCGCGGCGGACTGGAACGCATGCTAATCGGGCAAATCGCTCGTACAATCGAAGCTACGCGTACGCTGGTTGGGCGCGCGCCTTGAGGCCGACTTTGGTGTACGGCATGGCTTTTTCGGTGAGCGGCCGGGTTGCATCCATCACTGCGCGCCAGACCCAAATTTTGTACTTGGGCATGACGGGCATGGTGAAGAGTTGCTCGGTGATGAGTTGTTGCTGACGGCGGAATGCACGCGCTTCGGCATCGCGATAGCTGCGCAGTTGCGTGGCTAATAATTCCGGCGACGGTGCGTAGCGTTTGGTGATTGCCGCGCAGTATTTGAGATGCCGCTCTTCATCGATCATGATCTCAGCGATGACGGCAGCGGTGGTTGGATCAACGGCTTTCATGACATCGTGCAAGATAGTGAATTGCTCGATGGCGCGCTCTTCGATCACTTGCAACACCAAGTAGGTGTTCATGATGTCTTCATGGGTTTTGATCGGCGCATCAAAATTGCTGATTTCTTCGCGAATCAACGGCAACAATTGCATGCCTGCTGGAATGCTAATCGGTGCCACGCCCTGACGCCGCGCGCATTCTTCAAACATCAGCGCGTGGCGCTCTTCATCGGCTTTATGGGTAGCGATGGCTTTTTGCAATTGCGGGTCATCGACAACCGGCAACAACCGGTCAAACACCGCGCTTTCGTCGGAACCTTCGGCCACTGCAGCTTGGGTCAGCACATAGGCCCGCCCCAACGGCGATGACAGCAGATCGCGAGTGAATCGTTTACCAATTTCGAGGCGAATTTTGTCTTTCGTTTCCATAGCTTCTCCTTAGTGTTAGCGAAGTGACCATTTTGGTTTTATGGTCATTTCATGGCCAAAAAAAATTGCAGTCTTATGAGCGCGCTGCGCTCCGCGGATTAATCACGTTTGCACAACCCATTGAGGATTAAGTCGACTCCAACGTCGGCGCCGTGCCGCATCTGTTCGGATGACGCTGGGCCGTGCAGCACCCACGGCGCCAACTGAAAATCCTGTAGCAACGAGGCCACGGTTTCGACATCAAGGCTGCTGCGAAACACGCCTTGGCGCACGCCGAGCCGTAACACTTCGATCAAATTGGCGCGGCCAATGGCACGTAAATCATCAAATCGCGCCGTCCACTTGGGCATTGATTCGCCGAGTTTTCCACACAACAAATCGACGAGGATTGGTCGCGAGATGACATACGAGGTCGCTTCGTTGACCAAGATTTTCAAAAGTTGATCGGCCGAGGTCCGCGGATCGACAAAGCGAAAACAATGCGCTTGCCAGTCCCGCACTTCGCGATACACGACCTGATAAAACAAATCTTCTTTGGACGGCGCTGCCAAATACACGGTGCCTTTGGCTACGCCCGCCGCGCGCGCGATGTCATCCACCGAGGTCTTGCGAAACCCGAGTTTGCAAAACGCTTTGGCCGCATGGACCAAGATTGATTCGCGTTTTTCGGTGGTGATGGAACTCATGCTTGCACTCGGTGACTATTTTTCAATTTTGGTCACTCGACAGCTGTTTGTCAACCGGAAAACTCTTTTGCTCTGTCATGAAACTCTTCTAACCAATTAATTACATGCACTTACGAAGCATATTTTGTTTGCCAACGATCCCTCGTGTAGCTCGCCCGGGCACCAAGCGTAGCCGTTCGCACGTTCTCACGATCGAAATGCCATTCTGGCAAGCATTTTTGCCGAGCGCGCCCAACTGGCAGAGTGTCGACAAGTTGAAGCCTGGTGATCGGTGTGTTAGCTAGGTTCGTCGACGGATTTCCTTCGGCATCACCCTTGCACGAGGGCTCGTACATGTTGTTTCCGATCTTGCCGCGACCACGCGCGCTTTTCCCGCTAGTTTTTCTGCTTTCAGGTTTGTTCGCCACAGGCGTTGCCAATGCCCAAGGCATGCTGCCCGGTGGTGCCACGATCAAATTCGAGTTCTTGTTGATCAATCAAGACGGCGGCGATTTGGTTCGCGTCGATCCTGAAATTCTTGCAACCAAACGCTATTTCAATATGGCGCATTGTGTTTGCAGCTCGTCCAAGGCCGGCAAAGAACAAAACTTTTCATACCAAATGCGGTTGGTCCCAGGCACCGAGTTGGTAAATCGCCCAGCCGAAGTCTGGATGGGCTCACAATGTGACAGCGATGTGCAACGGCCGATCATGTGTTCGCGCGTCGATGCTGCAGGCATCGCCGATATTCAAACTATTGCGGTCACACCAGCTTTGCCAGTGTTGCCGATCGGCCAGTTGATGAATCCCCTCGGCGGTGCCTGTCAAGAGCGTGAGCTCGACGGCATCGTGTGGGCGTTGGTCGATGGTGATGCCAGCGGCGCGTTTGATTATTTTCCAAATGCCACGGTGAAGACCGATACCCAAGGGCCGCCACTGCCAACCGACTTTGTCGCCAACGGCGCGGAAAACGCCATTCAGCTCGATTGGAATGCGCCGGTGCAACGCATTGCCGATGTGCAGTTTTACCAAGCGCTGTGTAGCAAAACCGATGGCAGCCCTGCCCTCGAAAAAGCTTCGCATGAAGCACAATACGAAACCGTACGCGGTTTGTGCGGCTTGGCGCTGGACCTCACCCTCA
>JAYWHS010000409.1:0-4087 GCA_043777635.1 Kofleriaceae bacterium
AGCGAACGCGCGGCGTTGGCGGACCGTGGCGGTGGGTTGGCATATTGCCCGGGCTCCAACATGTTCTTAGGCGACGGCGTCACCGATATCGTCGATTTACTGGCGCGCGGCGTGACGATTGGGCTTGGCACCGACGGCGGTTGCTCGAACAATAGGGTCTCTGTGTTCGACGAAATGCGCAGCGCTGCGTTGCTGCAAAAAGTTCATCGCATCGATGGCCAAGCCATCACCGCTGAAGCATGTTTTGCCATGGGCACCGTTGGCGGGGGCGCGCTGCTACGTCTGCCGGTGGGACGAATCGCGCCTGGATATCGATGCGATCTGGTTGCCGTGGATCTCGCGGATCCGAGCCTGTGGCCGCCCCGCTATCTCGAAAAAAACCTAGTCTATGCATTGTCGTCTCGCGCCATTACCGACGTCGTGGTAGACGGTAAGCCAGCGGTGCAGAACCGCCAACTTGTACATGTCGACCTCCAAGAAATCCGCAGCCGCGTCACCCTCCTCACCTCCAGTTGGTAGTGAAGCTGGCGGCATTGCGTCCGACTCAACTGACGGCACTACCATCAACGTTGTCAAAGTCGATTTTGAAGTCTACCGCGGCGCTTGGATTGGCTGGTTGGTTGTCGGCGCGGTACTCGGCGGCTTGATGGTTGTTAAACTCGGTACGCTTGGCCAATACCTTGGCGGCATACTCATTGTGGTAGCTGCGTGGAATGGCTGCAAACTGGCTTTGTCGTTGTTGCACAAACCAGGCACCATCGAAGTCTCCGCCGAGCGAGTGGTGTTGCCTCGGGGCTTGTGTCGAGGCAACCCGCTGGTGCTCAGCCATGCTGAAGTCACATCGGCATATTTTTTGCGCAACTCGGTGCCGTGGAATCGCTCCGCACCGTTATTGATCATCGAAGCTAACCAGATTGCGCATGCATTCCCGCGCGACTGGTTTTCATCAGAAGCCGACCAACGTCGCATCATCTCAGCACTAGTAGCGCGCACCGAAGAACCTGAAGGCTATGGCCCTGAACGCGTTGAAGCGCCAGCGGGACCGAAGCTGCCGCCGCGCATAATGTTGTAGCAGCAATGCTCGCCTGAATTCACGCAAGTTTTTATGATTGACGTACATCATAAATCGCGCGAGCTTACTCCTATGATTGTTGGATTTCGCGACCGTGCTTGCCAGGCTATCTTTGCTGGTGATGCTGTTAAGCGATTCCCGTCCTAGCTACTAAGCGCTATTCGATTGAAACTTGCCATGCGTAATCATGTCACTTGCCTCGATGATCTGCGCTTTCCGCCGGGGAATCGCCTTGAAGCACTGGGTGGTGATCGTGAAGGCCAATTTTCGATTCGCATCAACAAGCAATGGCGGATTTGTTTTACCTGGACCGAGAAAGGACCTGATTATGTTGAAGTCGTCGACTACCACTAACATCCCTGCAGGGCCCGATGGCTTACCAGCCATTCACCCTGGGGACATGTTACGCCGCGAGTTTTTGGAACCTCTCGACATGACGGCCACCGCGTTGGCCCGCGCGTTAGGTATGCCACCCAATCGTATTATCGCCATCGTGAATGGCGATCGTAGCGTTACGGCTGAAACTGCAATCTTATTTGAAGCCTTCTTCAAGGTTTCCGCCGAGTTTTGGCTCAGCTTGCAACGAACCTACGACCTCAAGATTGCCAACGCTGATAAAAGACTGGCGGCTCGCGCTAAGAAAATTCGAGCAATCGCAGCGTAGCTCGGTGCGGCGCACCAGCTGCGCTACTTCACTCAGCCGGCGGGGTAACTACGGCTATGCGCGCTAGCACCACGACGGTTTCGATATGCGCAGTTTGCGGCATGAGATCGTGCGGAGTTGCGCTGACTAAGCGATAGTTTTGAGTGACCAACATTTCAACATCGCGCGCCAAGGTGGCCACGTCGCATGAAACATAAATGATCGTGGCGGGCTCCAAGCGCAGCAGCTCAGCCATGACTTCTTTGGCACCAGCGCGTGGCGGATCCAAGACCACGGCATCAAAATCACCGATGACAAATTGCGCGGTAACGGTGTGCGCTGCACCGGTGACAAAATTGCTAGCCCATGGCCAACGCGCTGGCGCAACCACATCCGATGCGGTGACAACGTGACCGGCGGCGACCAAGGCGCGAGTGAAGTTGCCAGCGCCTGCAAACAATTCGAGCACGCGGGCCGGGCCAGCCGCATTGGGGCGTTGCGCTGCGAGGGCATCGACGACCGCTGCCACCAACGCAGCGTTGCCAGCGCGGCTGGCTTGGGCAAAACCATCAACCGGCACAAACACCCCTGCGTCGATTTCAATGAGCGGCGGATTGGGCTCGCCTACCCGGTGCGTGGCAACTGTGCCATCGTGGGCTACCGCAATTGCGATTTCACCGTCGACCGGAGCACTGGCGCGCACTGCTGCAACCGCTGGTGCTAGCTGGGCATCGAGTTGCGGACATTGTTCAAATGCAACCACTCGATGCGACGCCATTGCGTAAAAGCCAACATGACCCGCAACCACATGCAAGCGAGCGCGGCGACGCCAACCCAGCGCTGGACTTTGGGTTACGACTTCATTGACTGCGACACCATGCAGCACCCGGCGCAGGCCGTTTACCACTAACTCGCGTTTGGCGTGGCGTTGGGTAGCCTCGTCGACATGTAACCACTGACAGCCGCCGCAGCCAGCCGCATATGCGGCGCATGGTGGCTCGCGCCGACTTGGCGCAGGCGTGACAATTCGTGCAATGCGACCGCGGGCGTAGGACGCTTTGCGATCGACATAGTCGATCTCGACCACATCGCCAGGAGCTGAGCGCGGCACGAATACCACCCGGCCCTGTTCGTCCCGGGCGACCCCATCGCCGCCAGCGGCTAGAGCGGTTACCGTCACGGTGCCTTGTTCAGATGCTTGCGACCGTGGTTTTACCATGCCAGCCGGTACCATGCGGCAAGGTGACAACGCAACCATTGGCGCTGCTGGGGTTTGACTCTGCCCACCTACCCGCCTAAGGATCACGGCAACGGTATGAACAAAGTCTTCCCCAACGCGCAAGCCGCGCTCCACGACGTGTTCGATGGTGCCACCATTTTAGCCGGCGGATTTGGTCTGTCGGGCAACCCTGAAAACTGCATTGCCGAGTTGGCTCGGCGTGCCACCAAGCAGCTGACGATTGTGTCCAACAATTGCGGCACCACGGAAAAAGGCCTCGGCGTTTTATTAGCGCAAGGCCAAGTCAAAAAGATGATCTCGTCGTACGTCGGCGAAAATAAAATCTTTGAACAACAATTTTTGTCGGGCCAACTCGAAGTTGAACTGTGTCCACAAGGCACGTTAGCCGAGCGGCTGCGCGCCGGTGGCGCTGGCATTCCAGCATTTTTTACGCCTACCGGCTTCGGCACCAAAATCGCCGAAGGCAAAGAAACCCGGGCGATTAACGGCAAAAACTGCGTGCTGGAACACGCCATCATCGGCGATTTCGCGATCGTCAAAGCGTGGAAAGGCGACCGCTGGGGCAACTTGGTGTTCCGCAAAACCGCACGCAACTTTAATCCGCTGTGCGCAGTGGCTGGTAAAATCACCATCGTCGAGGTCGAAGAATTGGTCGAACTCGGCGAGCTCGCCCCTGACCAAGTGCACACCCCGTCGATCTACGTGCAGCGGATTTTCGTCGGCACAAACTACGAAAAACCGATCGAACAACGCACCGTGCGGCCGCGACCGAATCACTAACTTTTTTGACTCTCCACGCTGCGCCGGTAACGCCGGGCGCAGCTTGCCCAGGACAAACCTATGACTGCTATGACTCGTGATCAAATTGCTCGCCGCGTCGCTGCTGAATTGCGCGACGGCTACTATGTCAACTTAGGCATCGGCATGCCGACGCTGGTAGCCAACTTCATCCCCCCTGGCATGGACGTTGTGTTGCAATCAGAAAACGGCATGCTCGGCATTGGCCCGTTTCCGTTTGCTGGCGACGAAGATCCAGACTTGATTAACGCTGGCAAACAAACTGTCACTGCCATCGCCGGCTCGGCGTTTTTTGATTCGGCCGAGTCGTTCGCAATGATTCGCGGCGGCCATG
>JAYWHS010000410.1:0-4081 GCA_043777635.1 Kofleriaceae bacterium
GTACGGTTTATTGCGCTCACCCAACGCGCCAAACCCGACGCCCGTGCGGTTATGCGGCGCCAAGGCGGCACCGTCGGTCACCACATACACAAACGGAAACGCGGCGGCACGGCGGGCGGCCGCGGTACGCGTCGCCGCAATGATCTCGTGATGCGAGAACTGCGAACTCTCGACGAAGCGAAAGCCCGCTTCGCGGTCCGCCGCCGTAGTGAACACTTGGGTCAGCCGGCCCGCTGGGCGCGCGGCCACCGCCGCCGCCATCGCCACCAGTCGCTGCACGCGGCGGGCATCGCCCAGCTGCGCGTGACCAAACTCTTCCATTGCCCAACTACCAAGCGTCGCGTCTATCATCCCTGCTCAACCAGAGCCCGAAAACCGAAATTCCCGGTAATTACACAGTGATTGATAAATGTGATCAATGCTCAGGCGGGCAAAGCCCCCTCTCCATTACCGCATGAAGCCGCCGGCCATGCCAGCAAGTGCCGTCATTTGTTCGCTGCTCATGGCAACGTCGAGACGAACATCCGAGCCATCGGCCGTCACATCTGCTTTGGTCACGAACGCTTTGGCTTGGGCAACTTGGCCGTTGAGCGTCGCAGCGAGTTGGGTTGCTTCCGCATCCGAGCTCAACCGAGCAGCGACAGTGACGCCTAAGCCGTCGGTGATATCGATGGAACCGAACACGGCTTTGGGTTTGATGCCCATTGGGTTGCTTTGCAATTGTTTCATGTTGCCGTTAACCAAAAAGCGCACGGTGCCGGCTTTGGTTTTGCCGTACAAATCCATGAAGGCAGCCGACGACTTCACGCCGGCCGTGCCGGTTAAAACCGCCGCGAGCGTGTCTTTGCTAACTGCTGGGCCCATTTGCAACACGGCCGAGTTGGCATCGATGAAAGTCATCACGCTGGTCTTGCCGTCTTTGGTAGTAACCGTGATGATTTCTCCGTCGATGGTGTACTTACTGCCTTCGGCTTCCATCTCGGCTTTGGTTTTTTCCAAACACGCCAGTGATTTAGCTTTGTCCATGCCGTGCACGATCACGACGCCTTGCGGATCATCAGAACCGGTCATGCCGATCGAAATGCTGGTCAGTTCAGCGACTGGATCCATGCCGCATTTGGATTTGAATTGGGCGAATTTGCCTTCTTTTTCGAGGGCTTCGCGCAATTTTGGTTCAAGAAAAGACTTGTACAGTGCACTGCCTCGCAACTTTGCTAAGTCGATTTGCGCGATAACATCCGAGGCAGCAGGCAAATACGCGAGGTCATCACCATTAGCTACAGCCATGGTTTTGGTCCCGCCAGCAGCGGCCGGGGTACCTTCAGTCGCGCCAGGTTTGTCGCCGACTTTTGCAGCCGAACCAGTTTTATTAGCTGGCTTGTCGTTCTTTTTACAGCCACCGGCAACAGCACCTGAAACCACAACGGTTGCAAGCAAAGCCATAGTGCCGGTCTTAAAAGTAGCCAGCGTAGTCAGTGCAGCGAAATTTTTGCGGATGTGAATCATAACATTCTCCTGTGTGAACCAGCGAATCTAACCTAGGACGACGTGTTGTAACACGCTACCCAACCGATGCAATTGCAACAATTGCATCCATTACATTTGTTGCAAAACCTTATCAACGGCTGCCGATGGCAAGGTCCCGTGTAGCACAACGCGGTCATTGTCTTGGCGAACTTCGAGTTTGGCTCCGACGGCAGCCTGTGCAATCCCAAGCAAAGGTTGCAGTTGATCAACCATCGCTTTGGCGCGTTCGGCGGTATCGAAAGACACTGAAACCGAACCAACAATTTCGGTACTCATAGAAGCGCCAAACCCGATCATTTTTGCACCCGGCACTTGGTCGCGCATCGACGCAAACCACCCACTATTGGCATTCATTAATACTCGCATTTGCCCAACCGGTGTCGCGGCCCATGCAGCGGCAAAACCAGGCGAGCTCAACACGCTGCTTTCGCTGCTGGTGGCTTTAACGAACTCTGCTGGGCCAAGCGCGGCAACGTTGGCGTCGAGGACAATTAACAACGTGTCCGCAGCAACGAAGCCAAATACGGCGCTCATCTCGGCTTCTCCGAATGTCCAAACTGCGCCGTCTTTGCGCAAGTGAATTTCGTTTTGTTCTTCGGCCGAGAGTCCGTTAAAGCATTTGGTGATGTCAGCCTCGCGCAAGCCATGGGCGATAATCACGCCAACCGGTTTTTGATCCGCCGACGCAGCTGGACGAAGGCCGACGGTGATCCCGTTGATCTGCGTAACTGGATCAAAGCCACAATGTTTTTTTACTTCGGCCATCTCGGATGAAATCTGCGCCAACATTTTTGGTGCCAAGCGCGTGTACAACCCACTGCTGCGCACGGCCGCAGCATCAAGCGTGACGACGACATCGGAATTGATTGGCAGATATGCGAGGTCTTGTTTGGCAGCCGATTTCGGCGACGTGCCACCCACCGTTGATGTGGTGTTTTTGCCACCGCAACCAACCACTGCCGAACCAGCCACTAAACTCAACGCCAAAGCAATATTAACAACACGCATACGCAGACTCCTTTTCGCCCAAGTACGTAGCACAGACGTGAGCTGCGGTTCCTGTGCCAACGCGGAATGTTGTAGGGTGCGCTCCATGCCGTGGAAACCCCACAAACTCCGTGATTCTGATGTTTGGGCCAAAGTAAACGACGCAGGCCAGTTGCTCGACGACGATGACGGGCGCGTCCAAGTCGTTTACAAAAATGCGCCAGGTGCCAAAGTCTATCGCGCCAGTGCTCGCAATCTTGGGCCACGCGATGGCGAGCTCGTCGATATCGTAGTCGGCGATGCAGCGATTGGGCCGGGGCCGGTCGGCGAAAATGGCGTTGCTGAAGCGCCCGGCGCGAAAGCCAAACCGCGGCCGGTGGCGGTGAGTCGAGGCAAAGGCCATGGCACTGCGGCGTCGGCCCATGCGGCTGCGCCCGACAATGCCATCATGGTCTGGACGGACGGTGGCTGTGCGCCCAATCCAGGCCCTGGCGGCATTGGGGTAGTCGTTATCGACGGTGACGACCGCATCGAATTTGGCGATTACCTCGGCGAATCGACCAACAACATTTGTGAACTCACTGCGATCTTGCGTGGTCTACAAGCCGTCAAAGATCGCTCGCGCCCGGTCGTGATTTACGCCGATTCGGCCTACGCCATTGGGTTGTTATCCAAAAACTGGAAAGCCAAAGCCAATGTTGAACTGGTCGCCGAACTGCGCGCGGTGTGCAAAGGCTTCGCTGATTTGCATTTTATTAAAGTAGAAGCGCACGCTGGGATCAAAGAGAATGAACGCGTGGATGCATTAGTTGGCCGGGCTCGCAGTGCTCGCCGGCGGGTGTGAGCTTGCGGACGGGCGGACTTTCGGACTGGCGGACGGGCGGACGGGCGGACGGGCGGACTGGCGGACTTTCGGACTTTCGGACTTTCGGACTTTCGGACTTTCGGACGAGCGGACGGGCGGACTGGCGGACTTGCGGACTTGCGGACTTGCGGACTTGCGGACGGGCGGACGGGCGGACTTGCGGACGGGCGGACGGGCGGACGAGCGGACTAGCGGACGGGCGGACTGGCGGATGAATTTTGCCGCCGTCACTCGTCGAGCTTTGAGATAAACGCCCGATTTGCGGCACGGCAGAAATTGGGGTTGCCTGCCCGATCGCGCACGGCCAGCGCCAACTCGGGCACGGTTAACACGGTTGAAATTTCGTTGGCACGGGCCCTGCGCGGTAGCGGGCATGACCCCAATTTCTTTGTTAGCAAATCGATTTGTTGCGTATCGCATGGCGCTGGAGAGCGTGGTGGCCGTGGCCAAATATGTCGGTGGTTGGCGCGGCGAATCGGACTTGGCGAGCCAGTGCAAACGCGCCGCGCAAAGTGTGATGCTTAACCTGGGCGAAGGCAGCGCATATCCGTGTGGCTCGGCCAGCCAGCAACGGTTCTTTCGCATCGCTCGGGCCTCAGCTATCGAAGTTGAATGCGCGCTCGAATGTGCGATGGCGCTCGGCTTTTGCGACGCTGCCACAATCGATGCCCGCTCACGAGCTGGCCGCGCTGCTCGGTTGGC
>JAYWHS010000411.1:0-14666 GCA_043777635.1 Kofleriaceae bacterium
GGCGCAAGCTTCATCAGTTCACAGTTTCAAATGTTTCAACAATTGCTCAAAGCCTCGATTCGCAAGATCACGCTCACGGTGTCGTGGAAGGTGCTCGGCGAAGATCGCGATATGAAAGTTGTCGCGTATTTCACCGACGCTGGCGGCCTGACAAAAATTCTCGGCAATCTCGGCGCTGCAGCTCCGGCTGACGAACCGCCGAGCGGCGGCACTGGTACCGGCGGCACTGGCACCACCGGTACCGGCCGTACGGGTGGGGGGAAAACCCGATGAGCCAGTCACTTGCACCACGCAGCGCGCGCTTGGCACAACGAACGTCGATACCTGGCCGCGTGCGCGAGCCTGGCTATGCCGGGCAATCCGGGCTCACGCTAATTGAGGTTTTGATCGCGATCACCATCATGGTGTTGATGATGACGCTGGCGTGGAGCACCATCTCAAGTACGCTCGCAGCCAAGAATCTCGGAGAAGCACTCGAAAGCCGCAATCATGAGCTGCGGTTAGCGATGGGGCGGGTGGTTGCCGATTTTGAAGGCGCGTATTTGTCGCGCAATGAAGAATCTGCGGCGTCGAATCCTCGCACTCAATTTGTCGGTAAAAGTGGCGGCGCGATTCCGGAGATCCGATTTTCAACACTCGGCCATCGGGTGTTATGGGCCGACGCCAATGAATCCGAACAAACCCTGATTTCGTACGAGCCCATTAACGATCGCGACACGCCAACTCAAACTAACTGGTTGCGACGTGAGCAACGGCGTTTGTCACATCGCACCATCAACGAAGAACCGGCCGAGTACGACATCGTTTTGCGCGACGTGTACAAGGTGACCTTCGAATATTGGGATTGGAACAATCAGTCGTGGAAAGAACGTTGGGATACCACCGTCACTGACGGCGAGCGTGGGCGATTGCCGACCCGAGTCCGCATCACCATCATCACCAAAGATGCAAATGGTACCGAAACTAAACTCTCTAGCCAGGCGCGGATCTTGATGCAAGAGCCGTTGAATTTTGTCCAATGAAACACCACGCGCCACATTGCCTAGGAAGTTCGGCTGGCCCAGCCATACAGCGAACGAGCGCACGCTCGAAGCGGGGCCCGCTCGTTGGGCAGCGGGGAGCAGCGTTTCATCAACACCCAGGTCAGCGCGGCATCGCGCTGATTGCAACTATGATTGCGCTGGCGATTGCGTCGATGATCGCTACCCAATTTGCCACCTCAACCACCACCGATACCATCGCTGCGGCAAATTATCGCGACGGCATGCGCGCGCATTTCTTGGCGCGCTCGGCTTTGAATTTGGCGGAATTGGTCATTCGGGTGCAACAGCGCTTAGATAATTTCAAAGGCGCGGGTGGTGTGCAAATCACCGACTTCGCCGATCAAGTGTTGCTTGCGTTTTGCGGCAGCAAGCGCGAAGTCGCCGCCGCCACCGGGCTTGATGCGGGTTCAGCCAAAGGCCTCGGTGCCGACATCGGTACCTGCGGCGTTACTAAAACGTTGGGCCTGGAGCCCGGCACCGGGATGGCCGGTATCGGCACGGATGATGGCAAAATAAATCTCAATTGTGCCAACGGCAATGATGCCACGGCGGCAACACTCAAAAGTAAACTTGACGCGTTGTTATTTTTTCCAGCGTATGACGCAGTATTCGAAGATGGCGATGCCGAAGGTTGGCGGCGCAATCGTGAAACCCAAGTGGCTGCCATTCTTGATTTTATCGACAACAATTCGTTGCGCTTGCGCGAACGCGGTACCACCGAAGATTACGGCTACGAGAGCCTACGCGACGACTACCGAGCGAAACAAACCTATCTCGACACTGTCGGTGAAGTGAAGTTGGCGCGCGGCGTTGATGACCGATTCTTCGACCTATTTGGCAATGCTTTTACGGTGTACGGCAGCTGTAAAACCAACATCTCAACGGTGAGCGACACTCAATTGCTCGCGGCGATGATGATGCTGTCAGCCAAAAATCAAAACGATCCAATGTTGCTTAACCCAACAAAAATTTGGACCTTGGCCGGCATCGTCGTGAAAGCGCGGCAATTCGGAATGGTATTTTCATCGCTCGATGACTTCATCGATTTTGTGCGTGATCCATCGAGTGCGTTTGGTGCATTCGCCAACAAGGGCTCCGCGAGTGGTGCGGCCGGTGGTGGTTCCAGTTTCCAAATCCCGGGGCTCGCGCCCGGCGAGAAAATCGGCTTGGAACTCGATAAGACCAAGCTCGGTCAGATCGCTTCGGCTGGGGCTCGTCGCACCTATCGCTTGTACGCCTGGGGCGAAATTCAACGGGCTCAGATGGATAGCAAGTGTCGCCCGCTATTTCCGTCGATCCGGCGGACGATCACAGGCGTCTGGGACACCAAAGTTGTGAATCAAAATGCCCGTCGCCCCGAGGTCCGTAGTGGCTCTTGGGTGTTTCTCAAGGAAGACTGATTATGGCTAGAGTGTATGCAGTAGATCTTGGCGCGTGGAGCGTCAAAGTAGTGGTCGCCACTCAAGGCTTGCGTGGAGCAACCATCAATCACGTCATTGAACGCTTGGTGCCTCCAGGCGATGGTCCCTTGGAGCCGCGAGCTATTGCCGTGCTCGCCGCCATCGTCCGCGAATTTAACTTGAGTCACGATGCCGCTTTTTGGGGCTTGTATGGTGATCAGGTTTTTACCAACGTTATTGATTTTGATTTTAAGAACCTACGCCGCGCTGATTTGCATCGCGCCGTGGGGGCTGAACTTGAATCGCTGGTCCCGCTTGATCTGGAAGACATGGTCTACGCGTCGGAGACCGTGCCGGAAATTGTCGCTGCGCCTGAACTCGAAGGTCACGCTCGTGGCCGCGTCGCTGCGCCAACGTTGGGCATGCGGGTGCTCAGCTATGCGATGGCGAAAAGTCGGGCTGAATCATTGATCGCTCAAGGCCAGGCAATTGGCGCCGAACCACGGGGCTTATTACCGGTCGCAGGTGCGGCGGTGCGGCTTATTGCGTCGGTCCCGTCGTTTCAAGAGTTTGCTACTGCGGGTACGGTTGCCGTGCTTGATATCGGCCACGAGCGCTGCGATGTGGTGGTGCTCAGCCAAGGCAAAGCTGCATATTCACGGACGATGGCGCGGGCTGGTAAGCAAGTAACCGCAGCGATTGCCCAACACTGGAAGTTATCGTTTGCCGACGCGGAGCGCGCAAAGCATTCGGATGGTTTTGTTGCATCGTCTATTGAACCCGCAACCTCGGAGGCGTGGGACCGCGTGCATCAAGTGGTAGTCACCGAGCTGATGCCATTTGCGCGTGATGTACGGCAAACATTGGCGTCGTGTCGGGCTCGCACCGGCGCAACCATCAGCCGCGCGTTGATCGTCGGCGGAGGCGCGCGCCTACGCGGTTTAGCGTCGTTTCTCACCGAACAATTAGGCGTGCCTTGCAGCGCGATGTCGGCAGCCGACATTGACGCTTTGGCCAAGATTGAAGATCGCAGCGCGGTCGACTCAAGTGCGCTAACCATCGGCATGGCCCTAGACGCTGCAAGCGGACGGCCGACCATGGACCTGCGCTCGGGGGTGCTGGCCTCGCGGATGGACTTGTCGTACTTGCGCAGTAAAGCTCTGCCGCTGGGGATCGCGATGGGCGCGGTATTGACGTGTGCGATCGGCGCATCTTATGCCGACTGGTATCGTTTGAAAAAGGCGGAAAAAACGTTGGCGCTACGGGTCGCTCAGGAAAGTGCGGAATATTTTCCCGACGGCAAGTCTCGCGATGTCGCTACCATTCTAGGTACGGCTACCAATACCGGCACTGGCGACGCTGCTGCTGAATCGCCGCTGCCGAAGCTGACCGGCTATGACATCTTGCTCGAAGTTTCTAGCAAGATTCCGCCCAAAGACA
Source organism: Kofleriaceae bacterium (assembly GCA_043777635.1). Taxonomy (GTDB): domain Bacteria; phylum Myxococcota_A; class Polyangia; order Haliangiales; family Haliangiaceae; genus JABFXX01. The sequence continues at coordinate 3,884 of JAYWHS010000411.1, forward strand.
AAATTACACTCGATTTGTCGAAAATCGATATTAACCGCGACAAGATCGATCTAGGCGGCACCGCAAAAAAACCCGAAGAAATTGACGCGCTAGTGACTGCATTGCGTGAAATTAAGTGTTTTGGCGAAATCGGCCGAGGCGCGACCGAGAGCGATGCCAACGGCCTCAAGAAGTTCACCTTGTCGATTCCTTCCACCTGCATGTGAGTGAGCCTTATGTCGATTATCGAAACATTCCAAACCTGGTGGGAGCGAATTTCTCCGCGCGAAAAACGCATCGTCGTTATCGCTGGTATCGCCATGCCACTAACACTGTTGCTGTGGGGCGGGCTAAAGATTCATGACGGGCTCGCGGCTCGCGAAGTTCAAAATGACAAGATGCGCAAAGCGTTGGGCGTGTTAGCCAGTTTGCGCTCGCGCGGACCATCGGCACCAACGGATACCACGTTGGCTGATATGCCGACGGAACCTGCCAAGTTGGAAAGTTATCTCGAAGCGGCTGCCAAAAAAGTCAGCGTGGTTATTCCGCGCTACTCGCCTGGCGCCGTGGTCGCCAAAAACGGCTTCCTAACCCATTCGATGCGCATCGAACTCAACGACCTAACCATCGAACAGTCGAAGTCATTTATGGAAGAGGTTGAAAAGGGCTCACGTTACGTTGCGGTTACCCAACTTGCGGTGACGCGTGACTACAAAGATAAAGATAAACTCGATTTGCGTTTAGAAATTTCAGCGTATGCGAAAGAGCCTCCGCCGGCCGCAGCGGGCAGTGGTAGCGATGATGCCGGGAAGGGCAAATAGTCATGGCGCTGGCAATCGGTCCACGAATGCAAAAGGTGGTCAAAGCCCTCGGCTTTGTCGTGCTCGCCTTGATAGCCCTGTTGTTCTTTTTGCAGATGACGTTCCCGTATGCGCGCGTGAAAGACCGCATGGTCGACGCCCTGTCGAACAAGTACGAAGTGTCGGTTGGTGCGGTACGGCGCGGTTGGTTGCCGGGCAAGATGATCATGGAAAAGGTCACGTTGCGATCGCGGCTGGTTAAAGCCGATGATGTGCAGACCACAATGTTTTTTCCGCGCTTGGAAATAGATGTGGGCGTCCTTGGTTTGGTGCGTGGTGTTGCCGGCGTGGATGTCGACGTTGAAATGCCGGGCGGTAAGCACTTGGTGTTAAAGTTGGAAATTTCGAAGACCCAGTTCGCCGTGCATGTGGACGGCGTGAAGGTGCCGGCACAAGGTTTGCCAACACGAGAGTACGCCATGATGCCGATGTCGGGTGCGCTCGATATTAAGGCGGATTTGACGGCACCTTTAGAGCGAAATCGCGTCGATTGGAGCAAGCTGGTTGGCCGTGTGTCATTGGCCTGCCTCACGGGTTGCACGGTCGGCGACGGCTCGCGTGTCAAGTTTCCAACCCTGAATCAACGTAGCGAAGCGATGATGGGGAAGGGCGTTGAGTTTGGTCCGGTCAACGTTGATCGATTTGCAGCACAAATGGATTTCGCCAAAGGCATCGCCAAGATTTCGAAATGGGATTTTCAATCGAAAGACGGCAGCGCCAAACTAGATGTTGAGATCAAACTCGACAAGGTCTTTGGCAATTCCGTGATTGAAGGCTGTGTGCGCTACGACGCTAGCGACGTATTGCGCAAACGGGTGCCATCGACCCACAGTCAAATCATGGTCATCGGCGGGATGAAGGGACCGGACGGTCTTTTCCAAGTGCATCTGTCCGATCGCGTCGGCCACATGCGTAAGTTGAGCCAGTTGTGTCCGGATCTAGGATCCGTACCGGCCACCAACCAACGCCCAAATCTCACCGTTATGCCCGAGGGTGATCAGGTCTTCGCTAAGAAGGAGCCAGTGGACCAGCCGCTCGCACCGTCGCCGCCGCCGCCCGTGACGCCGCCACCCGCAACGCCGCCGCCGCTTGATGCAGCACCAGCTGGCACCGTGCCAAGCTCAGCGCCAGTGGCACCGGGCGCACCAGCTGGCAATGCGGTCGAACCTGTCAAAGCACAATTTATTCCGCCGGGCAGCGGCACCGCGGGCGCAACCGGCGCTGGCGAGGCAACTGACAAACCGGTTGAAAAACCAGCGGAACCCGTCATTCAATAACCTCGCTACGGCCCGAGCCCGACCCAAACTTCACCATCTTCGGCGAATTCTTTTTTCCAGATGGGTACCCGCTGTTTGAGCCGGTCGATCATCGCCTGACACGCAGCGAATGCTTCGGCCCGGTGCGGTGCGCTTGCCGCAATGGTAACTGCGGCTTCACCAAGCTCAAGTCGCCCAAGGCGATGCTCGACGGCTAACCGCGTGCCCGGTATTTCAGTTTCGATCTCCAAGGCAATGGCGTGCATCATTGCGACCGCCATCGTGCCGTAGGCTTCGTATTCCAAGTGGGCGACGCGTTTGCCATGGCTCACGCCACGCACATTGCCAATAAACGTCGCAATGCCACCAGCCCCGACATGCGCGACCTGGTCGATGCAGCGTTGCACCGATAAGGGCGTGTCAAGCAATTGCATATAGCGACCACTGCCGCCGGACACAGGGGGGATAAGCGCGACCACATCGCCATCACGTAGTGGGTGACTTACTTCCTGGAATTCTTCGTTGACTGCTACTCGAACATGACTGCGTAAGCTCGCGACCACGTCATGGTTTGCCGCGAGTTGGTCGAGCAGAATGCCTACCGTTGCGTTGGCTGGCAGTGAAACAGTCTGCGCGCTGCGGCCGATCCGCTCACGGACCACGGCAAAAAACAAAACCCGAATCTGCATCGCTTTGATTGAACCACGAACTTGTCGAAATTGATAACGCAGCCCGGTACTGTTGCGCGTGGTCGTTACCAAGCTTTACGCCGAGTTGTATCGTGTGATGCGCAATGTGCCGCGTGGGCGGGTTGCCACCTATGCCCAAATTGCTGAGCTGGCGGGTGTGCCCCGTGGTGGCCGAGTAACGGCAGCGGCGCTCAAAGTCAGCGATCGCAGCGAACGTGTACCGTGGCAGCGTATCGTGGGCCGAGCCGGGCCGATGCGTGGCCGCATTGCCATTCACGACCCGATTGGAGCAGCGCGCCAGCGCCAGTTGTTGGCAGCCGAAGGCGTTGAGATTAGCGACGCTGGCACGATCGATCTTCGACGATTTGGGTGGTTACCGCCCGACGCCGGAACGCCTGGGTTTTAGACTCGAACCAGGCCCTGGCGTACCGCTGCAACCACGGCTTCAGTTCGTGTAGAAGCGCCTAGTTTCACCATCACGCCGTTCACATGAAACTTTGCCGTGTGGTCACTAATGCCAAGGCGGTCGGCGATGAGCTTGTTCGACAAACCTTCGGTCAACAGATGCACCACTTGAAATTCCCGGTCGGTTAGGTTGCCTTTTGTCGGCACCGGCGGCACGGCGCTCCAGCCTTCAAGTAAGGCAACATCGACCACTTGCAGTCCGTTCCGTACAGCGGTGATTGCCGCAGCGATACCGTCGGCACACTGCTCGCGCATCAATACACCGCGGGCCCCGGCGGCAACTGCGGCTTTGGCATCGACAGCGTTTTCAACCAAGACAATGACGTTCAAGCGCTGATCTCGCAGCTGTGAAATTCGCGCAGCCTCAAGTGGGCGTGCTGCATGGCTATCCACGATGACCACATCACCAAGGATGGCACTATCGGCCTTCACCATCGACCAAGTGATATCGGGAACCACCCGCTGCAACGCGCTGAGCAACTTCAGATCGTCAGCTACCACGTTGATGTGGGATCGAGGTTGGGTAGCGGCAGTGAGCGCGGACGCATGGAGAAGGGGATTGCGAGTCATAGTTAGCTCCTGATCTCGCCAAGAGACGAGTTGTAGTTGGAGCAAGTTGGGGCCGAATTCACCGGCGTCAAGGTGTGGCCCGTCGATTCCGGACCGATCGGTCGAGATCATCGTTGAATTGTTATACATTTCAGTCATATGGCAAAATCACCTCCGCCCAATGCGGGGCAATTTTTTGATCCGCGAGGCCGGGTAAGTATCGAACGACGCGGCATGCCGCGTGATCGTGGATTTGCACGTGATGGCTATCACGCCCTGCGGACGTGGCGATGGTCCTCGGTAACCGCTGCGATCTTTGCAATGTTTTTACTCGTGAATTTTGTGTTCGCGTCGCTGCTGTGGATAGGCCACGCCAAAATCGCCAACGCGAGCGGTGGCTTTTCGCAGTCCTTTTGGTTTTCAGTCGAAACCATAGCCACCGTTGGCTACGGCAACATGCATCCGCTCGATAGCTACGCCCACGTCATAGTCACCATTGAGAGCTTTGTCGGTATTTTGGCTGTGGCGATAGTTACTGGCATTTTCTTCGCTCGGTTTGCGACCCCAAGCGCACGCGTCATTTTTAGTGGGGTTGCGGTCATTGGCCGCCACGATGGCAAGCCTACCCTAATGTTTCGGATGGCGAATGCTCGACGTACGGCGATCGTCGAAGCCAACATCAAAGTCTACGTCTCACAAAATGAAGTGCTCAGTGACGGCGAACAGATGCGAAAAGTTTATGACCTGCCGATGGTTCGAAACACCACGCCGTTGTTTGCCCTGTCGTGGACGGCATTGCACACCATCAATGAAGCATCGCCGTTTTTTGGCTTAACGCAAGCGGCAGCGATTGAGCGCGGGATGCAAATCATCGTTACCTTCACCGGGATCGACGACCAGTTAGCCGCCACAGTGCATACGCGGTGTCTGTATTCGTTCGATCAGTTTCGTTTCGATCAGCGTTTCGTCGACATCTTCGAACTGGACCCACTGAGCAAAGTCCGGTTTGTCAATATGACCAAGTTTCACGATACCGTCGATGCCAGCGTGCCGCGCACGGCAGCGTAGCCGCGCGCAAACACTACCGCGAGTTTACGCTTCGACTTTGCTTGCGATGAACAGCTCGTCCAACTGCTTTTTGGAAACGCCGGTTGGGCATTCGGTCATCAAATCCGAACCTTTTTGGGTTTTCGGGAACGCGATTACGTCGCGCAGCGACTCGGCATTGGTCATCAACATAGCCAAGCGGTCGAGACCAAAGGCGATGCCACCGTGGGGTGGCGGGCCATACTTGAAGGCTTCCAATAAAAATCCAAACTTGGCTTTGGCATCTTCTTCGGTGATGCCCAAAGCCCGAAAGTTTTTCGCTTGTAGATCGGACCGATGAATCCGAATCGAACCGCCGCCGACTTCGACGCCGTTGAGCACCAAATCGTAAGCGCGCGCCAACACCTTGGCAGGTGCACTATCGAGCAAATGTTCGTCCTCTACCCGAGGTGACGTAAAAGGATGGTGCGCGGCGGCGACTTCGCCGGTGGCATCATCGACTTCGAACAGCGGCGGGTCAACGAGCCACATGAATTGGTACTCGCCTTTGCGAATCAAGCCAAGCTTGTCACCGATGTACAATCGAATCGCACCGAGGCAGGTATTTACAACTTTGGCTTTTTCCGCGACGAAGATCAGCGTGTCACCAACGCTGGCGTTCGCCAGGCGATTGACTTCGTTGCGGGCTTCGTCATTGAAGCTCTTGGCGATCGGCGATTGCCAAACCCCACCATCTTGAATCCGCGCAAAAGCCACACCTTTGACTCCGTAGGACTTGGCGTAATCGGTTAGGCCGTCTAACAACGAGCGCGTCAGTTTGTCGCCAGCATCGGCGGCTGGCACCCGGAGGCATTTCACAATGCCGCCACCTTGCACCACGCTTTCGAATACCCGGAAGCCCGAGGCTGCACATGGCGTGCTGATGTCGCAAAGGATGAGGTCGAGCCGTAAGTCTGGCTTGTCGACGCCGTATTTGTCCATCGCTTCGGCAAACGCCATGCGGCGCAACGGCAGCTTGAGTTCGATCCCCAGTACGTCTTTCCAAAGCCGTGCGATCAACCCTTCCATCATGTTTTGCAGGATTTTTTCATCAACAAACGACATTTCAATATCGATTTGGGTGAACTCCGGCTGCCGATCCAAACGCAAATCTTCGTCGCGAAAGCATCGGACAATTTGGAAGTAACGTTCGTAGCCGGCAACCATCAGCAACTGCTTGAAGATTTGCGGCGATTCAGCGAGCGCATAGAATGCACCGGGGTTGAGGCGTGAAGGCACTAAGAAGTTACGCGCGCCACCCGGCGTGTATTTGACCATGAACGGCGTTTCGATTTCCAAAAAGCCGTTGTCGCCGAGGTAACTGCGCGTGGTGCGCGTGATTTGCGAGCGCGCGATGAGATTTTTTTGCAGCTTGGGTCGACGCAAATCGAGGTAGCGATACTTGAGACGCAGCGCTTCGTTGGTTTCGAGGTCGTCTTCGATGGCGAAGGGTGGGGTGTCCGATTTTGAGAAAATCTCAAGCGACTGCGCCCAAATTTCGATTGCGCCGGTTGGCATCTTGTCATTGACTTTGCTGCCCCGGGCCCGCACTTCGCCAACGATGCCGATGCACCATTCCGAGCGCACGTCGCTGGCCAACAGGTGGGCGTCCGCGGCAAAAGATGGGTCGAACACGATTTGTGTAAGGCCTTCGCGATCGCGGAGGTCGAAGAATATGCAACCGCCGTGGTCCCGCGACCCTTGGACCCAGCCAGTGAGCACAACGCGTGCGCCAACGTCGGTGGCGCGTAGCTCACCGCAGGAGTGGGACCTAGTATGGGTGGACAAAAAGGTGCTCATAGGACCGGCACTCTAGACCTGTTTGACGCCAATTTCATGGCTCTACGCGGGTCTTTTGGATTGGCGTAACACTTCGATCTAGCAGGCAAAACCCCTGGAGTTGCGATCAGATGAGATCTCTGAAGTTGTCGATAATTTGATCCACTGCATGATCGCGCGGTAGCATTATTTTACCGAACGCGGTGCCCGAACGTCGGGTGCCGAGTCTGGACTGAAACCACCGAACTGCCGTCATGGAGATCTGCCTGACGCGGTGCGGCGTAGCATTGCCTTGTTTTGCGTTGGCCAGTCTGGCCGTTGGTTTAGATCGCCGCAGTTGGTTTTTGTTGTTTATCTGCTTACATAAGAGGAGTCCGGAGTTGAGCGACACGTTGTCATTCGAGCGTCCCAGCATTACTGCTGTTTCTTATCCGCCTGTTTCCCTGGCTTTACCCATGACGGTTTCTACTTCCAAAGCTCCTGCGCTACCTCGTGCTTCGACTCAATTCGCAGCCGAACGCGCAGTCTCGTTGGTTGAGTCGCTGCGTCGGCAACCGCCAACCGCTGAGAGAATCGCCCAGGCCCAAACTCGCCTGGAGATTCGGATTCGCGCACATTTAGAGCGCGCTGCCGTTGCGGTGACGTTGACCGACAATCGGTACACTATGATTTCAGTGCGACGGATTCCTCGGGAGCGTCGCTATGAAGTGCGGTTACATTTGATGTTTGCCGATGCAGATCCGGTGATTACCCGGGCCTTGGCCAAATATGTGGCGGATAATGATCGCGATGCATCGCGGGTGCTGGGGCGGTTTATTGACGGCAATAATGCTCAAGTCCTGGGTCGCGCACGGCGTGCACCTAATCAGATCATTCTCACCGGCGGCGATGTTCACGATTTGCGTGACATCTACGATCAAATGAATGCCCAGTATTTCGCTGGCAAAATCGAAGCGGCGATTACGTGGGGCCCGCGGACTGCCAGTGTGCGCCGTCGCAACAGCATTAAGATGGGTAGCTATGCTCTCGAAGATCGCTTGATTCGAGTGCACCGCAGCTTAGATCGCGATTTCGTCCCGCGATTTTTTGTTGAATGGATCGTCTTTCACGAAATGTTGCATCAAGCCCATGGGGTCGCAGTTAAAAACGGTCGCCGCGAATTCCATTCACCAGCGTTCATGGCCGATGAAAAGCGTTTTGAGCATTATCAGCGGGCCAAATCGTTTGAACGCAGCCACGTCGAGCAGCTGCTCACGTACTAGGTGACTGGTGTTACGTGGTTGCGGAGCCCACCTGCTGCGTTGTCTACAACAGGGCTATGCCCTCTTCCTCGGCTTTGCCGATGAATTCACCCGCGCTTCCGGTCTCACATACATGAGTATGCTCCGGTCCGGTTCGCACTCCGCCTTGCATCTGGGCTTGCTTACCTATGCAACACGCTGACGCGATCTCGCTCGCCGGATTGGCAACGCGTTGCGTTAGGAATTCGTTGGATCGGATGGAGTTGATTCTGATGGTTCGTCAGGATCGCGTTGTTTTGCCGTCAGCGTTGGGTTCAAGGTTCCCGTCGCTAAATGTTGGGCGAGGCCTGAGGCATCACCGACCACGAGTTGTTGCAGCCAGACACCGTCGGGATAACTCACTGCGTTTGGGCCATCGGAGCAGCCGCCTAGACAGCCACTGCTCGACAGCCGCCAGCGTTGCTGGCCGTCGCCTTGATTGCGCACGGCGTTGAGCAACTCGACACCACCACGGATTCCGCAGCCAGGGCGGCCACTGGTTCCCAAGTGAATACAAACGAACAAATGACGGCGGTCCACCATGGCGGCTAGAATCGCATATTTCTCGACCTCCCAACAATCCCTACTTTTTTTGGTAACGATCGCTTGAGTCAAAACCCAAGTAGCATGACCATGCAGCAGTCACGAGCGGGGGAACACGGCAACGTGCGTTCGTGACACATCAAACCAACCGATATGACGCCGCAGCATCACATCATCAAGGAAACCTCCGAGACGCTGTCTCGGTTGTTGCAAGATGAGTTCAAGCGCAACGGCTACAAGCGGGTGCACATCGTCGAGCAAGCGCCGAAGCCTGATCAAGTTGAAGGCAAGCTGCCCGCAGTGTCCGTGTACCTCTACCAAATTTCGATTGATCCCGACGGTGCCAATGCCAACGCCCACTTTGAAATGGTCGAAGTTGAGCAACCTGATGGCACGATGAAAGAGTTTGAGCGTCGCCGCCGGGTTTGGGTTCGGCTCGATTATTTGTTTTCGGCGTGGGCGCAAACTCCAGAAGATGAACAATTATTGTTGGGCTTGATCATTCGTTCGGTGATGGACAATCCCATGATCATGGGCGAGCGGTTACGCGGTGGCAGTTTTGAACCTGACTTTCAACTCAGCTTGCACTTAGCAGCGCGTCTCGACGAAGGCACGTTGGCGCGGTTCTGGGGTAGCTTGAATCAGCCGGTGCGGCCTGCCGTTCAAGTTTGGACAGCCATCCCCATCGTGCCGGAACGCCTCGAAGAATTCAAACGCGTTCAAACTCGGCAACTCGAATACCGCAGCATCACCGACCCCCGCGTCAACGAACAAGGGCCCAATGGTGGCCTGTTCTCCAAAAAACTGGATCTTAAAACTGATCGCAGCAGCACCAAGGATTCCGACAAGAAGTAGCTACCAGGGCAGACATCCGCAGGTTTTGTGTCGGGGCACGAAGGGTTCGTACCCGGCGTTTTCGATGGACGAACAAAGAGCTCGTCATCGTATGGAATAAGGAGAGATCGAAATGGCAACCAGTTACTTGTCTCCAGGCGTTTATGTTGAAGAAGTTGATCGCGGTTCTAAGCCAATCGAAGCGGTTGGCACCAATACCGCAGGCTTTTTGGGCGAGTCGTCCAAAGGCCCAGTCAACGAATCAGTTCTGATCACCAACTGGTCACAATTTGTGAAGACCTTTGGCGATTTCAAGGATTGTTCGGAACACTTTGCCCACGCAGTCTACGGCTTTTTCAACAACGGCGGATCGCGCTGCTTTGTTGTCAATGTCGGCGCACCAGCAGACCACAAAGAAACCAAAGTGGTCGCAGCTGCAGGCGATAAAAAAGACGAAAAAGCTGTCGCTGCGCCAGTCGTTAATGCTGGTGGTCGTGATGGTCTGTGGATCGGCAAAGACGGCGGCCCAGGTGCTCGCACCGGCCTCAAACTTTTTGACGAAATCGACGATATCGCGATCGTTGCAGCACCTGGCCAAACCTCGCCAGCTGTGCAAGACGCGTTGCTTTCGCACTGCGAAACCCGCAAAGATCGCTTTGCTGTGCTCGACTCGCCAGAGACGATTAACGGTGGCATCGACAAGTTGCCAAAACCACGCGATTCGAAATACGGCGCGTTCTACTTTCCTTGGATTCAAGTGTACGATCCAGACAAGGGCAACATCTTTGTGCCACCGTCTGGCCACATCGTCGGCGTGTATTCACGTTCGGATGCGGAACGCGGCGTACACAAAGCACCAGCCAACGAAATCGTTCGTGGTGCCCTCGGCCTCAAGTACAACGTTTCGAAGGGCGAACAAGATCTCATGAACCCGAAGGGCATCAACGCCATTCGCTTCATGAACGGCGGTATCCGCATTTGGGGCGCTCGCACCCTGTCGTCGGACCCTTCGTGGCGCTACATCAACGTGCGTCGCTTGTTCATCATGGTCGAAACTTCTATCGAACGCGCCACTCAGTGGGTTGTATTCGAGCCCAACGACCATCGCCTTTGGAAGCGCGTGCAACGCACGATCTCGTCGTTCCTCACGTTACTTTGGCGCAATGGCGCGCTCATGGGCACCTCGCCAGAGCAAGCCTTCTACGTCAAGTGCGATGAAGAAACCAATCCAAACGAAGTGGTTGACGCGGGTCAGCTGGTCGTCGAAATCGGTCTGGCACCAGTTAAACCTGCAGAATTCGTCATCTTCCGCGTTGGTCAAATGTCCAGCGGCGGCGGCGTAGACGAATAAGCAGCAGCTTTACTGAAAAAAGGCTCCTAACAAATGTTCGGAATGCGGGAAGCTCAGGCAGATGCCGTCCGTACATTTGGGCAGTACTAGATGGTCCACGACATGGTGTCGT
>JAYWHS010000412.1:0-4070 GCA_043777635.1 Kofleriaceae bacterium
TGCAAGTCAAACAGTCGGACGCCATCCCAGTTGCGTTCGATCGCAACATGGACCCGCGATAAATCACCGTCGGCAAGCTGCCAATCGGCATCTTCACCACGGCCCAAGGTGATGCGCACTTCGGGCGGTGGCAGTTCGCGTCGCGTCCCGGTACCCGGGCCATCTTCAATGATGAGCGACGGAGCGCTGCTGCCACTGAGCAAACTGCGTGCGAGTTCTCGCGCTAAACTCGCCGTGCGCATCGGCGATGCTGCCACCATCGAGCCTTCATCGACTTGGGCCAATTCGATCTGCCAACGATCAATGGTTAGCGAACACGGCAACGGCAACGAGCCTTGATCTCCGGCGCTGACCGGCAATACCCGCGCAGCGGAGCTAAGTGTTACGTCGCCATGCGCAGCGAAAAACCAACCATTGGCGGTGCGCGTGATCCGAAAATGCTCCGCTGCAACGGCACCGATCGGCAATCGCACGGCAGCGGCTGTACTAGCACCGAGCCAAATTGTTTGGCCTTGCGCAATAGCGACAGGCAACGCTGGCAATGGCGGCTGCCCTACTTCGGCGATAATTACCTTGAGCAAGTGGAAACCCTCCGCATGTGCACCCCCTTGGTTAACGAAGCCGTGTCAGCCGTGGCTACGGCGTGATCGGCGCGTCGGCTTCCTTAGCTTTGTATTGCGCGTAACGTTCAAGAACCATTTTAATATATTGCTGCGTAAATGGATACGGCGGTACGGTGTTGCCAAACTTGGCCAAGGAACCTGGGCCAGCGTGATACGCCGCAATCGTCAGCGTCAAATCGCCATCATAGCGATTGGCTAATGTACGCAACAGCCGCGTCCCACCCATGATGTTTTCACGCGGGTCAAACACCAGTTCAGGCCGCACGCCCATGTCTTCGATCACCGACGGCATCAGCTGCATCAAGCCCTTCGCATCCATGGCCGAGACCACGGCAACATCGTAGTCGCTTTCGACTCGAATTACCGCCCGAATCAAGGCAACAGGAATCTTGAAGAGTTCCGCTGCTTCAAAAATATGTGCGTCGTAACGATTGAAGCGATCAGGTGAATTGTCATTGGACCGAACTTTGTCACAGCGCGGGCAACCGCCCCGTTGCGCCGACGCTTTGGTACCCGGGTCGGGCTGCGAACTAAGTACTTTTTTCCACTTGCCGCCGCCGTTGCCGGCTTTGCCGGGCCGCAAGTTGGTGTAGTGCACGACACCATCAGCGTCGGTCCATGAGTACACATCTGCACGTGCCACGTCAGAGCGGCCAAGTGGCAGACCGAGCAACAACGTGGCCGCAAGTAGTGTTACCAGCTTCACAGCGAGGAATGTACCGCGTTTAGGTAGCCCAAGCTACCACCGTCGAAGCTAAGCCCGAATCACCCAAGCGCTCGACCAATTGCGCACAAACCAGGCACGGATTGACCGGGGCGTTTTCATCGTGCAGCGGTGTTTTGTGTTGCGCCGCCAGCGCAATCGCACCTGCACCGAGGGCCGCAAATGCTTCGCGCACCTGCCCGGTTGTCATGTCGCCAGCACTCACGCCGTGCTGTTGCTCCCACATCGCCAGATATCCAGCCAACGCATTTGGCAAGGCGCACACATCGGCCGGCACATAGCCCAGCAGTAGCGTCGCACGGCTTTCACGGTCGAGCCAATCGAGCAGGAACGCAGTAAAATCTTTGGCAATCGGCGCGAGCAAACCTACTGCGCGGGCATCCACCCAAATTTGTCCGGTTGCCGGACCGTTGAGCACGAGTAGCGCGGTGTAGCCACAGCCAAGTTCAGCCACTGGCAAGGCACCGCGCCACGGATCAGGGCCTTTTGCAGCCGCTGCGTTGACCGCAGCCTCATCGTTACCGTCGGGCAGGTGGCTCGGCTGTAGCGCTACTTGCCACACTGCGGCAGGCAACGCGCTTGCAACCAATAACCCATAATACGGGCCGGCCCCACCCGCCGAAACATTACGAATAAACATTTCATACGCCAAAGGCAGCGCTACTGGCACTGCGGCGGTCTCGGGCGGTGCCATCGCATAATTGTGGTGCCGCGCACCAAAGCGCAGCCGTTTGGGGTCGCGCAACGCCCAGCGCGTGAGTAACGAAGCGTATTCCGCTGCAAATTCGCCGCTAAATTGCGCGTAATTCATTGCAACTACCATACGCCGCCGACCGCGCCACCACAAACGTGACAGCGCCCTCCATGCAAGGTAACAATTGGGGTCATGCGTTACGTAGACGAGCTGACATCGGCTGTGAAACAACAGCTCGCGCTCGCCTATCGCACCAAAGATCTGTTGGGCTGGGGCCTCCGGCAACGATTCCGTGAAGGCTATAAGCTCGGCGATTTTCGAGCTGATGCCCGCGCCAGCCTAGCGATTTTTCTGGTGGCGTTGCCGCTCGCGTTGGCGTTGGGCGTCGCGGTCGACTTGCCGCCGCAGTACGGCCTCTACAGCGCTATCATCGCGGGGATCGCAGCGCCGCTGTTGGGTGGCAGCCGCTTTGTCGTCACCGGCCCAACTGCGGGGTTAGTAGTGGTGTTGCTGCCAATCGTGCATAAATTTGGCTTCATCGGTTTGCTACTCACCGGCTTTTTGGCCGGCATGATTTTAGTCCTACTTGCCATCGCTCGCTTTGGCCGCATGTTGCAATTTATCCCGCATCCAGTTGCCACCGGGCTCACCACGGGCTTGGCGATTTCGCTCGCAGTGTTGCAGCTACGTGATTCACTCGGCCTGCGCATGCCGCGACCCGATGGTGCCGTCGACGGCATTAACGCCGTGGCATCGAATCTCCACACCATCAGTTACGGCGACGCCGCCATCGCAGGTTTTACGCTGATCGCTATCGTTGTGATCAACAAGTACGTGCGCCGCGCACCTGCCGCTTTGCTTGCGGTTGTGCTGGCGGCTATCGGCGCTGCCATGTTGCACAAATGGGTCCCAGGATTTCGGGCCGCGACCATCGCGCAAAGTTTTGATTTTGCGTTTGGTAACGAAACAATCAGCGGCATACCGCCGCTGCCGCCATTGCCGGCGTGGCCTTGGCACCGAGGCGGCGTTCACGTAGCAATCGACTTTGCGCTGATTCGTGCCCTGTTGCCGTCGGCGTTTGCGGTTGCTATCTTGGCTGCGATTTCAGGGCTCACCGCTGCGGTCGTCGCTGATGGTTTGGCCAACACCGAGCACGAACCCAATGCTGAACTGTTGGCGCTCGGCATTGCCAATATGTTGTGTCCCCTGTTCGGCGGTTTAGCCGCAACCGGCACCGTGGCCCGCACCGCTCGCAATATTCGCGCTGGCGCCCGCTCCCCGCTCGCCGCCGCGATGCACGCTGGCTTGCTGTTGGCTGCCGTCGCTGTGTTCGCCCCGCTGTTGCGGCATATTCCGCTCGCTGCGCTCAGTGCAATGTTGCTGGTGGTGGCGTGGAACATGGCCGAAGGTCGCCATGTGGTGCGGCTGCTGCGAATTGCGCCGCGCGCCGATGTCATGATCATGCTGACCTGCTTGGGGCTCACCGTCGCGTTCGATATCACCACGGCGGTGTCAGTGAGCGTAGTGCTTGCAGCGCTGCTGTTCATGCGTCGCATGGCGGTGCTCACCTCGGTCACGCTCGAAACCCGCGTCACGCCAACGCTCGAATTGCCGCCGGGCGTGCGTTACTACGATGTTGCTGGTCCGCTATTTTTTGGTGCAGCTAAAACCGCATTTGAAAATTTGCGTCATTCGAAACAGCCAGGGCATACCGTTATTATTTCGATGCGCTCGGTGCCCATTATGGATGCCACCGGTTTGGTCGCGTTGGAAAGTGCAATCGATCGTCTACACCGCGACAACCAACACGTCATCCTCGTCGGGCTGCGCGCTGAAATGGTCGCCATGCTGGAACAAGCCGGCCTGCGCCGCTCGCCTGGCCGCCTGACATTCGCACCCGACGCCGAGACCGCTGCTAGCATGGCCATGGCTCGCGCAACCACGGCGAGCTAACACTGTGGCGCAGCATTGAGATAGTGCGCAACGCGCGGAAACCCACCACTACTGCCGACGTAAGACCAACGAGTAT
>JAYWHS010000413.1:0-4068 GCA_043777635.1 Kofleriaceae bacterium
TTATCGACGCAATGCGCGCTGCGCAGCTGCACGCACCATCACACCGGCGCGGCCGACATTACTTGTCTCAGCGATGACCTTGGCAAAGATAACGTCCGCTTGCTTGGTCTGTTTTTGCACTTTCGCAATCGTGCCAAGCTGATACAGCGCATACCAATAGCCCGTTGCGCCAGGCGTCTGCGTCGTACGCTCGTATGCTTTGGCCGCAAGTTCGAGATTGCCGTTGGCCATGAGTTGATCACCGATCAGCATATAGGTATTCGGCAACTCCGGTGATTCCGGAAAATTCTTCATCAGGATATTGAGGTTTCGTCGCGCATCTTGCAAACGACCGTTGCGCGACAACAAACAGCCGAAGCTAAACAGCGCCTTATCCATGGCGTGGTACTTGCGCAACGCGTCGTTGTTTACCAACCGCTCATACGTTGCGACAGCTTGGTCAAAAGCAACGTTGGCCTCAGCTTCAAGGGCCGCCGCATCGCGCAAGGTCACGGACGATTTTTGCTCAATCGCAACGTTTGCCGCCGCGCGACGCTCGGCAGCCTCGGTGATTTTGCTGCGAAATTGATTGGCGTAAAGCTCAGCGAGGCGATGATAGAGTTCGGATTTTTCCTTGCCGTCGGCATCTGTTGTTTGGGCAATCACTACTATGAGTAGCTGAATTTGTTCAGCTCGGAACGTGACGATCGGCACAGCAGCATCAAGCACTTCAAAGCCGGAGATATCGCGAAGCAGGGTTGCGGCACCCGCCGGTAGAGCGGCGACAGCCTCGCTGGGCTCTCGCTGGGCATAAGCATCACGCTGTGTCACACCGTGCAGCATTGCCAAGACACAGCCTAGTCCAACCATTGCGCGCACATTCGCCATGACCTATGGAACGTCCAGTATCGCGACTCGATCTAACTACGCGTTTTGGCTACCAGGGCCAATTGCCGATATTGCAACGAGGTAGCGAGCGGCCGCGACCGGTCACAGCATCGTGCGCACATCTCGCGCACCATGCAGCACGCGAATGATATCGAGCGACGCCGATGTAATTCGATAGAAAATGAGATGCTTTTCAAAGCCACGCACTCGCCAACTGCGAATACTGCGAACCTCAAAAAAACGCTTGCGTCCCAAAAACGGATGAGCGGCCAGTAACACAAATTCTGCTTCGATCGCAGTCAGAAACGCATTTGCGATATCAAGGTGTTCACGCGAGAGCCACGTAACGCTACTGGCGATATCATCCAGCGCCGCTTGCCGAATCGTCAGCTTCATCGCTTGCCAGGCTTTTTAACTCGCTGCTTTGGCCTCGGCATAGCTTTTGATTTTTTTGGGCGCAAATCTTGGAGAATTTTTTTTGACCAAGGCACTGATTCGCTGGCAAGGCCTGCAACTATCAGTTGTTCCAACGCGGGATCTTCACTTGCATCGCCGTTTTCCCAATTGCGCAGGGCCTCACGTATTACTTCGGATACGTTGCCATATCTGCCCGAACGAACCTTTGCTTTGACAATTTCTTTTAGTTCTGGTGTCAGACTAATCGTCAATGTATTGCCCATTTGTACAGATTAACAAACTATACAACACCCGGCAATGTCTCAAAATCTAGTACAGCACATGCGCTGACTGGCGCTCGACCAAAGGTAACCTACGCCGCTTCGGCTGGCACGATCTTGCGCATCGGTGCACGCGACGCCAGAAATACGCCAATGAAGACAACCGGCGCTGCAATCAACAGCCGCGACGACGGGTGCTCGTGCAGCCGGGCCATTGCGCCGAACGTCACAAAGACCGGCTGCAAATAGATGTACGCTGCAACCAGCGTCGATTCCGCGCGTTTGAGCGAAAGCTGAATCAAGGCGTAGGCCGCCACGGTCGGCACTGCAATCAAGAACGCTAAGCGGCCGTAATCAGCGCCGGTCAACACCGGCATGTCGGACCACTCGGCAATGCCTACCGGAATCGTCATTGGCAGCGCCAAGACAAACAAGATCGCAATGAGGCCAATCGGGTCATAGCGATCTTTGAGTTTGCGCACGATGACCAAATAGATCCCGTAGCTCGCCGCATTGCCGAGCACCATCATGCTGCCCAACAAGTGATCGCCACCGACGGAGAAATCTGAAATCCCGACTAAGTATGCAGCGCCGGCAAAGGCCATCGCGATGCCTGCACCGCGCAACCAATGGAAGTGTTCGCGCCGCAGGGCAAGCGCAGCGATCACGGTAAAGACCGGAATCGTCGAGCCCAAGACGGTGGCGTTGATGGCGCCAGAATGCGCCAAGCCATGAATGAATAACTCTTGGTTGAGCACGACCCCAGTGAGCGCGCACAACAACAAGAATGGCAGATCGCGGCGATGCAGCCGCAATACCCCCATCGCCGCAGCGACCGCGCAAAATACCACCGCGCCACCAGCGGTGCGCACCAGCGGCACCACACCGGGCGGAATGCGCATGACCGTTTCGCGACCAACCACAGACAGCGACGCAAAACACACCTGCGCCGCAAGCAACATCACATGTACTGTCCAACGGCGTGACACGATCGCCGATTGGTACCATCAATTGAGCGAATGACCACCGCGCAGCGAGCAATTCCCCTACGCGGCTCACGCCGCCGCGGTTCTCGCTACAACATCATCATCGGCTGTGATATGCCATTCGATTTTTTCTTGCTGCCAAATTTGAAATCTAAGCGCCGGCTCAAGCCCAACACGATTTGTCGTTGGTCAAAGCCTCCATCGATCAGCGGCATCATCGTTTCAGCGCGGCCTACATCGCCGCGATCAACCACGGAAAAATTCACATATGCATCCCACTTGTCACCGATGCGCACGCCGCTGCCAATCGTGAAATCGAGCCGAGGTTTCGGATCAAGCTTCATGGAGGCCGGCATAGCCGTAGGATCGATGCTAGTCGCCAAACCGTCGACAGTATTGCCACGCGAGTACACCGGCACTGCGTAGCCAACGCCAACCCAGCCACCCCAAATTCCATTGGGCCCGTTGACCAACACCGAAGCGTGACCACTTACTTCGAGCACCAACCCGCCTTTGCCGCGTGATGGACTCAGCAACGTATTGTCGAGCCCGCCCGAAAGATCAAACGCCGTGAATTCGCTGAGCCGACGCTTGTGCTGAACAAACAACGTGCTGCTCGTCCACACACCGGCGACGCCAAGCAACGGGCCCGCCGACGTGTTGATCCCCAGCGCATAACGCGGCCGCACTTGGCCACGCAGCCCGAGCGATGCGCCTTGGAATATTCGGGCATCGGAATAACTTGGTTGTTTCGGCAGGGTAACAATAGAGGCATTGAGCGCCAGCTTGCGGCTCAATGAAATGTTGGCGCCAATATCGAATAGCGCGAGATCCGAAAACTTAAGAGGACGATCGCCGAGACTTCGATCGGCCGTAATAAAACGCAACTGCGTCGACAATTCTTGGCCCGAGCCTAATACTTGGTAAGCTTCGGCGACCGCACGGCCGTAGCCGCCGGTGCGTTCGACATCCATGGTTTGCGCGGCACGCGGTTCTTGAATGTCATGCCGAGGTGGCGGCTTAACTTGCTCTTCATCGGATTGTTCTGGCAGCGGGACCTGCGAAGGCGCTTCCGTCGGCTCCGGTTGTGCAAACGCCGAATTCGGCGCCAAAAAACCCATGGCACCCAAGGCAGTACCCGTCAGAATTGTCAAAGCTACAAGGCGAGTCATGCTTGCTTCCAACGGCTCAGAGTTGTTGACGATCTAACTTTCGACAATTCTTTCACGCTCGGCTCCGCCGCCGCTTAACGCTGCTCACGAGGATCGAGCGCATCACGCAGGCCGTCACCGACGAAGTTGAGACACAAAATGCTGGTGCTCATCACCAAAGCAGGGAACAGCAACAGCCACGGATACACCAAAATTTGTGAGCTACCTTCCGTGACCAAGGTGCCCCACGACGCCAGCGGCGCTTGAACGCCTAGCCCCAAAAAGCTCAAAAAAGCTTCGGTCAACATGACGGCCGGCAACGCCAACGTTGCGTAAATGATGATCGGCCCGGATGCATTGGGCAAAATGTGCCGAAACAAAATCCGC
>JAYWHS010000414.1:0-14622 GCA_043777635.1 Kofleriaceae bacterium
GTCGCCGATGTCGACGGCTTGGCCAGCGAGTTTGCCGATCATGGCAACGGTGCCGCCACGCTCAGCAATAATCTCATTTTCCATTTTCATGGCTTCGAGCACGACCACGGAAGTGCCAGGGGCCACGACATCGCCGGGGCCGACGTTGACTTTGACGACTTTACCAGCGATGGGGGCGCGCAATGTTTCGCCCGAGGCTTTGACCTTGCTGCGGCCCGAAGCAGCAGCGAGGCGATGTTTGGCAGCATCTTCGAGCACGACGAGGCCGTCACTTTCGTTGACCGAAAACCCGGTGCCAGCGCGGCGCTTGTCGATATCGACCACAAACGACCGATTATCAATAATGATGGACCAGGTCGAGCCGCGAACCCGCTTAGCATCAACCAACCGTGGTTCGCCGCGCTGCCCGTCTACGATGAGAGTCAGGGTAAAGCGCCCATCCGCAGTTGGACCTTCAAGCACAAAGGGCTGATCACGGGCCTGGGTGCCAGACGCGCTGAGGGTGGAATGCAGCTCTCGTTTCATCGCCCTCATAGTAAGGACGCAGCCGGCAAAAATCTCGCTGCGCGTAGCCTTTTGTCGAATGCTGAGGCTGTGCTATCCCGAGCCGTGACTCAGAGTTTTGAACAAGCGATTCGGACCCGTAGCATTTTGGTATGCGTCGGCTCGGGCGGTGTCGGCAAGACCACCACTGCAGCTAGCCTGGCGTTGGCGGCAGCGCGGCGCGGGCGGCGCACATTGGTGATCACCATCGACCCCGCCAAGCGGCTGGCCAATTCGTTGGGCCTCGCTGGCTTGGGTCACGACATCCAACAGGTTGCACCAGAGATCATCGCGCGCGCATCGGCGGCACCGGGTATCAGCCCCGAAGAGTCGTCAGCGCAACCGGGCCGCGGCCAACTTTTTGCGATGATGCTCGACCAGAAACGGGCTTTTGACGAAGTAGTGGCACGTTACGCAAAAGACCCTGCGGCGATTCAACGGGTGTTGAGCAATCCGGTCTACGGCCAAGTTTCGCGCACATTAGCCGGTGCTCAAGAGTACGCGGCCATGGCCAAACTACATGATTTTGAGCGCAGCGGTGAATGGGATCTTATTGTAGTGGATACTCCACCCACCGCGCATGCGTTGGATTTTCTCGATGCGCCACGTAAACTTTCCGAAGCGATTGATTCACCTGCGATTGAGTGGTTTCGCAAGATGCAAGGCGGCTCGCGATCGGGTTGGTCGCTGGTCGGCAAGACCGGCTCATTCGTGCTTGGCCGCTTAGCAAAATTTGTCGGCTCACAATTCCTCGACGATATCGGGGTATTTTTTACCGAGTTCAACGACATTCTCGGCGGCTTTAAGCAGCGCGCCGAAGAAGTTTTCACGTTGTTGCGGCAACCCAAAGTCGGTTTTGTGCTGGTCGCAAGCCCTGAACCCATGTCGGTGCGCGAAGCGTTGTATTTTCACGAACGGCTCAAAACCGCCAACATGCCATTTGTCGGATTCGCCATTAATAAAGTGCATGAAGGTGCCCCCTTGGTGACCAGCGATCGCAGCAAAGTTGAAGCGCTGTTGGCCAACGAACCAGCAGTTGCAGCACTCGCGCTATCGGGCACCAGTGTGCGCATCGCGGCTGAAGCGTTTCTAAGCGCCCATGCAAGTATTGAATCCCGCGCCCAA
Organism: Kofleriaceae bacterium; assembly: GCA_043777635.1. Classification (GTDB taxonomy): domain Bacteria; phylum Myxococcota_A; class Polyangia; order Haliangiales; family Haliangiaceae; genus JABFXX01. The sequence goes on from JAYWHS010000414.1 coordinate 1,669, forward strand.
GCTGATCAATTGTCGTTGGCCAAACTCCGCAGCGCTGGTGGGCCGGACGCCGTGTTGGTCACGGTGCCATTTTTACGCGGCGATATTCACGATGTCGAACGCTTGGTCGGGCTCGAAGCATACTTGCTGCCGAGCAAACGCAGTGCGCCAGCGACCGCTGCGGTGACCGTCGCTGCGCTTGGATAACAACGTCACATGAAGCCAATTGCGTTTCGCCACGTCGCGCATCATCTGCAAGCGCGCCGCGTCCGACTACATAACAGCACGCCAAGCTGGACGGCCTGGGCCGTCGCTGAGCTCGCCAAAACCAGCCCCATTTTACTGGTCGTTGCCGACGACGAGGCCGCGCAGCAATTGGAAAGCGATGTGCGCTACTATGCACCGCCAACATTGACGATCGACGTGCTGAGCGCCAAAGCTGCGCTCAATTTTTTGTACACCGTGCCGGATCGCGCTGGCAATCTCGAACGGATGCGCGCGCTGCGCCAGCTCGCCCAACCAGGTACTAGCGCGTGCGTGATCGCGACCGCCGCTGGTCTGATGAAGAAAACCATGGGCCTCACCGAGGTCAGCACCCGACTGCGGGTCGTCAAGACCAACGACACCATCGATCGCGATCAAATGATTGCCGAACTGGTGGCATGGGGTTGGACCCGTTCACCGGTCGTCGATGAACCGGGCACGTTTGCAGTGCGCGGTGGCGTGGTCGATGTGTATTCACCACTTGAACCGTTTCCGATTCGCATCGAATTATTCGGCGATACGGTTGAAAGCTTGCGCAGTTTTGACGCTGAGTCGCAGCGCACCCTGCGCAGCATGGACCAAGTCACCCTCGCGGCGTGCAGCGAATATGTGCCCAGCGCCGACGTCGACGTCCGCGCCAATATACGCACCCTCGCCGATCGACTGACCTTCCCCAGCAAGGCGACCCGAAAAGTCATTGATGAAATCGAAGCGGCCACGCCGGTCTTCAATCTGGCGCCGTACTTACCGGCCTTGCATGCAACCTTGCAATCGCCGTTGACCCAGCTACGTGGCTTTCGTTGGGTGGTGGTTGCGCCCGACGCGGTTGCGCGAGCAGCCGATGAAATCTATCGCGATGCCGGGCTGCGCATCGCTGCCGCCCGCGAACTTGGCAGCCTGAGTTATGACGTGGACGCCCACCTCACGACCGCGGCGGCGTGGACGGCCGCGCTCGACAGCGCCCACGCCATCGAAATGTCAGCCCTGCAACTGGTTGCCGACGCCACCACCGCACCGGCCCATGAGCACACGCATGTACTCGAATCTACCGGCGATCTGCGCGCCGACATCATGCGCGCGCGCGGTAGCCACGAAGAAGAAATTGCCGAAGTCGTCGTTCGTTACGTGCGCAAGTGGCAGCGCCAAGGCATGCGTGTTGTCATCGCTTGCGATTCGCAATCACGGGCCGATCGCCTGCAAGGCGTGCTGACCGCTCGCAAACTTACCGCTGAGCTAGCCGCCAACTTCGCGGTGACCCACGCCCTGCCCGCTGCGATGGTGGCGCTCACGCTGACATCGCCCGGCGCCAGTTTCATCAGCCCCGGCGATGAGGTCGCCGTCTTGATTGCGGCTGATATATTCGGCGAAAAAGTTAGCCATACCGTACGCCGTAAGAACGCTGGCAAACGCGAATTTTTCGCTTCGATCAATGACTTTTCGCAACTCACCGTGGGCGACTATGTTGTGCATCAACGCCACGGCGTTGGCCGCTACCGTGGTCTTGTGGTCATTCCGGTCGGTGGTGTTGCCGGCGTCGCTGCGACGCACGTCGAAGCACTGCACGTCGAATACGACGGTGGCACGCTGTATTTACCAGTGTACCGCTTGGGCGAAGTGGAGCGTTATGTCGGCTCACCCGGCAACGGCCCACGCCTCGATAAGCTGGGCGGCGTCACCTGGCTCGCAACCCGCAACAAAGTCAGCCGGCACGTACAAGTGTTGGCCGAAGAATTGTTGCAACTCTACGCCCAGCGCGCTGCGGTCACCGGCCATGCGTTTCCGCCACCCGACGAACAATTTACCGATTTTATTACCAGCTTTCCGTTTCAAGAAACGCCCGACCAAGCCAGCGCAATCGATGCCGTCATGGCCGACATGGCCAGCGCCAAGCCGATGGATCGCTTAGTCTGTGGCGACGTTGGCTATGGCAAAACCGAAGTCGCATTGCGCGCGATTTTTCGATGTATTGCCGGCGGCAAACAAGCCGTGTTGTTGGCACCGACCACCGTGTTAGTCGAGCAACATGTGCGCACCATGACCGCGCGGTTCGGCGACTTCCCCATCAACATCGGCAAACTTTCCCGCTTTCAAAGCAAACGTGAACAAGCCGAGGTGGTGCGCAAGCTGGCTGAGGGCGGCATTGATGTGGTGGTGGCAACCCATCGCATCTTGTCCAATGACATTCGCATCAAAGATTTGGGCTTGCTGGTTATCGACGAAGAACAGCGTTTCGGCGTCGCACACAAGGAGCGGCTTAAAAAACTGCGCGCCAACGTCGATGTCTTGACCCTCACGGCCACGCCGATTCCAAGGACGTTGCACTTGGCCATGGCTGGGTTGCGCGACCTGTCCATTATCGCGACACCACCCACCGATCGCCGCGCCGTGCGCACCTTGGTGGCGCGGCCCGACGACGAATTGATCAAAGAAGCCATCAGCCGCGAACTTGCGCGCGGTGGCCAAGTGTTTTTCATCACGCGCACGATTGAAAAAGGCCGCCCAACCTTGGTCGGCGGTAGCAGCGTGGTGGATCCCGAAGCCAGCGTCGCAGAGCGGCGTCGCCAACGCAACGCGCAAGCACCAGTGCATCCAACCGGACCACGCGATGTTATTCGCGATCGGTCGCTGCAAGAATGGCGCGATCATTTGCAAAGCTTGGTGCCAACCGCACGCGTTGGCGTTGCCCATGGCCAACAATCAGCCGAAGCCCTCGAAGACACCATGCTGGCCTTTGTCGACGGCAGTCTCGATGTGTTGGTGGCCACCACCATCGTCGAAAGTGGCCTCGATATTCCGCGCGCCAATACCATGCTCATCGCCCGCGCCGATGGTTTTGGATTGGCACAGCTGTATCAATTGCGTGGCCGCATCGGTCGGTCGAGCGCCCGGGCCTACTGTTATTTGCTGGTGCCGTCCGACGAGATCAGCGATGAAGCCCGCCGCCGGCTCGACGCGTTGATGCGCTTTGCCGAACTCGGCGCTGGCTTTTCTATCGCATCGCAAGATCTCGAAATCCGTGGCGGCGGTGAATTGCTGGGTGCTAAACAATCGGGGTCGATCGCAGCGGTCGGCTTCGACACCTATGTCCGCATGCTGGACCAAGCGGTGGCACAAATGCGCGGCGAACCTGTGCACGATCCAGTGGATGCCGAACTTAGCGCCGAAGTGCCGGGCTTTTTGCCTGATACCTATGTCCCCGATCCAGGCCAGCGGCTTGACCTGTACAAACGGCTGTCGGGGGCCCAGACCCAGGATGATCTAACCGATGTTGTCGACGAAATGACCGACCGGTTCGGCACCCTGCCCCTCGATGCCACGCTGCTGTGTGATCTCATGGCCCTCAAAACTGCGGCTCGCCCACTTGCGGCTGTTGCCATTGAGATCACGCGTAGCAAACTGGCGATCGCGCTGGCCCCGCACAGCACCTGGGTGAGCCCAGCTCGGGCCCTGGGCTGGAAGCAAACGGCGGATGGCCGGCTGGTCCACGCGCTGCCGTCCCTGGGTGGTGCCACCGAAGGTAAGCGACTGTTGCTTGCCCTCACCGCGCGTGGTACCGAAACCCTGTGACTTTCATGCGATTTCTGTTCATTGCGCTGGCGGCGGCCACCCTGCATGCGTGCAAGGTTAACAAAAGTGAATTGGACTCAAGTCGTAAAAAATCGACGGTGAGTCCTGCATTGGCCGGCCAGTCCCCCAAGGAACTCGACCAACCACTCGCGACCATTGACGACGTCGTAATCACATTAGGTGAGTTCCAAGAGCGGCTCAATCGGCAGTCGCCGTACATCCGCGCCCGCTACACCTCGCTAGAGCAAAAGAAAGAATTTCTCGACAACCTGGTACGCTTTGAAATTCTGGCCAAAGAGGCCCTGCGCCGGGGCTATGACCGCGATGCCGAAGTGGTGCGCACCATGAAACAGGTGATGATTCAAAAACTCATTGCCGAAGAATTTGATCAAAAGCTGACAGCCTCATCAATTTCCGACGAAGAATTACAAAAATACTACACTGCAAATCTAGCTGACTATGTTCAACCCGAAGAAGTGCGGGCTTCCGCCATCATCCTCAAGAACAAAGCGCAAGCCGACCGCGTAGTAACCGAAGCCCAAGGCGAAGCTGGCAAGACCAACAAAGGCTTTCGTGATTTGGTAACCAAATACGCGCAGGACGAAGACAGCAAATTGCGCGGCGGTGACCTGCGCTATTTTGCAATCGACAGCAAAGACATCCCCAAGCCGGTCGTTGATGCAGCGTTTGCGTTACCGCTCACCGGCGATGTTTCAGGTGTCATCGTCGCTGGCGACGGCAACTTCTACATTCTCAAGCAAACCGGCCGAAAAAAATCGATGACCAAAAGCTTCGAAGATGCCAAGGGCATGATTCGCAACAAATTGTTTCGCGATAAGCGCGTCACCGTGCAAGACCAATTTTTAGCGCAGCTGCGCGGCCAAGCGAAAATCGTTATCGACGAAGCCGCGTTGGCCAAAGTTCGCATCGAGTCCTCGACTGGAGATATCGACGATGGCCACGGCCATGCCGGCCAGCCGACGGTGGTCACGCCGACCGAACCAGTGCCCGGTGCCGCACCGACGATCCCGCCGCCAACTCCGCTGCCGACCAACCCCGGCCCGTAGTGGCCTGCCATGGCCAGTGCCGGCTCGGGGCGCCAGCGGCTTTGAACGCTCCATGCTAGGCAACCTTTTTTATCGCAACCCGCTCCAACCCTGCAGAGGCGCTGTATGAAACTTCCTACTGACATCCAAATCACGCAACGCACCGACCGACGCGCAGACCGACGCACCGACCGACGGCCGTTTTTGGCGCCTGGCTTGGCTTTGCTAGCGGCGTTGTTCGCGCATTCTGCCAGCGCAAGTGCACAACCCGCCCCAGCGGGTGCCGCTGCACCAGTTGGGCCGACTACGCCGGCTGGCCCTGGCACGCCGGTCGGCCCTGGCACGCCCAAAGGCGCAACCGCGCCGGGACGCCCAACGTCACGCAATGCCGGTAAACGCGTGCTGATCGAACGGGTTGTTGCCATCGTCAATAACGCCATCATTATGCGGACCGAACTCGATGTCCGCCTATTGCCGGTCATCGCCGAAGCCGAAAGCATCGCCGACCCCAAAGAACGTAGCCGCCGTCTCGATAAGTTAAACAGCTCCGTACTCGAAGAAATGATCAACGAACAACTGATCGTCGAAGCGGCGGAAGCCGCGCGCATCGAAGTTGAAGCCGATGATATCAACGCCACCCTTGATGACATTAAAAAACAAAATAACCTCGACGACGCCGGCCTAGCCCAAGCGCTGGCCCAACAAGGTTATACGCTGGCCGGTTATCGCGCAGATTTGCGCAAACAATTACTGCGGCTGCGCGCCATTAATCAAATGGTGCGACCCAAAGTCACCGTGTCCGAAGAAGAAGTCCGCGCTCGCTACGATCAAATGATGCGGCGCTCCGATGGCACCTCCGCTGTGCGGTTGTCGCATATGCTGTTTCGCTTGCCCGATCGCCCGACCGAGCAACAAATCGCAGATGCCAAAAACCGTGCGGGCGCAGCCTTATCGCGCGTGCGCGCTGGTGAAGCGTTTGAAAAAGTAGCGGGCGACCTTTCGGAAGACGATGCGACCAAACCCACCGGCGGTGAACTGGGCTGGTTCTCGCGCGGCTCACTAAGCGTGCCAGAATGGGAAACCGTGGTGTTTGCGATGGAAAAAGGTGACGTCCGTGGGCCGATTACTGGGCCACAAGGTTTTCACCTGTTCATGGTGTCCGAAATCAAGCGGACCGAAAACAAACCGTTCGCCGATATGCGCGAACAAGTCCGCGGCGAGCTAACCCGCCGTGCGATGGATAAACAAACCCAAGTGTGGCTCGAAGACTTGCGCAAAAAAGCATTCGTCGAAATTAAGCTCGACGCCAGCACCGCACCGTAGCACCGCAACGTAGCAACGTTTCACGCATTTTAAAGGCGACCCCAAGAGCGCGGCAATCACATCATGCATTGAGCTTGTGAGCCGGGCAGGCAGGCGCGCAGGTTTGACTACCCCTTTGGGGCAGTTGCAGCCGCCTAAATGCAGATTACAGTTACAGCGCATGCGCTTTTCCTCCACTCAAGGTGTCGATCGGTTGTTGCCAAGCAGTAAGATGGCCGAACACGCAATTCCCGGAGACCTACGTGGGCCAAAATCGCCGTACCCAGACACGACACGAAGTATCAATTCCGTCTACGCTCACAATCGCAGACGTAGCTCAACAATGCACCATGGTGAATCTTTCACTGGGCGGCGCATTTGTAGTGCATCACAAAGTAGCCATGGGCTTGATGTGCAACATCTCATTCACCGTACCGACCCAAGTCGAACCGATCGAAGTCGCCGCTATCGTGCGCTGGTGCACCGAGCTTGGGGTGGGCGTGCAGTTCGAAGGGTTACGCGCCAAAGAGGTCTACGCCTTGGGCAAATACTTCGAGCAATTAGTTTAACGATGACCACGCGGGTGCCGTGGCCAACCATCATCGTGATGGTCTTGGTTGCCGGCCCCGGTATCGCGGAGGCAGCGCCAACGCCGGCCCGTGCAAGCTCACCCAGCACTGCCTCGTCGCCCTCAGCTAAGGCCGCGCCGCCCATTGCGTTGCTCGACCTAAAACAACGCATAACGCCGGTGCAAGCTGCCGGCATCGTCGCAGCGATGACCATTCAAGGGCTACCGATCGCTGCCTGGTTCGGAACTCATGCCAACGTTGCGGTCGCCGGATCGACGATTGAACTCAATACTGCCATGAATCAAGCACAAACCGCGATGGCGGCTTTGCAGTGCAATGATGTCATGGTGCCAGCAGCGCAAACCGCTGCGCTTGCCGCAGCAGCCGTTGTCCGCAGCGTCGGCGGCGGGCTCGAACTCAAGACCGCGACGCGTTATCAATTGCGCTGCGCTGATCAAAACGGAAAGTTCGACGATGCCATGTACTATGCCCAGCGCCTGCGCCTCGTGCGTGCGCTGGTCGGTACGGTACCAGGTGATGACGATATCGATGGCACCCTGCTCGCGCGCTACCCGGCCATTGATGCCGCCATCGACAACGAACTTGTCGAGGTAACGATTCAAGCTGAGGCGACCAACGGCGGCGCCGTCGACGTTTGGATCGACATGCAAAAACGCGGTGTCGCGCCGTATCGCGGCTTCATCAGCCATGGCCGCCACAGCGTGATTGCAGCAACACCAACCCAAGCCGTGGCAACCGAACAATTTATCGATCGTCGCACCACAACAATTCAACTCGCGCTGCCGGTCGTTATCGACGATGTACCGAAGGCAACGCCAACCCAATTGAGTGCCGAGATGCAAGCTTTACTCAGCCAATGGCGTCGCACCGGGCTCACCAACGTGCAACAACAACGTGTAGTGTCAGCGATTGCCGCCGCTAGCCAAGCTAAGCGTGTCTTGGTTTTCGATGGCCCGGCCTCAACCATGTGGCATCCGGTTGGCGGCACTGCCGATGGCTCAGTAGCGTTTGCCGCTGTGGGCAACGCAACCGTGCGTTCAACCACGGAGCTCGCAAGCATTGCCGATCGCGCCAATGGCAGCCAAGCAAGGCTACGTGCGCCAGCACCGGATCAACCGCTGCTACTCGACAACACCTTGCCAGCGCGCGACGCCGACCGCAGTGACAAGACGCAATGGTGGGTCTACGGCGCGGTGTTGGGTGCGGTCGCCGCAGGGGCTGCGGTGGTATATTTCAACGACGCCAACAACGATCGCCAACGCATCGAAGTTCGGTGGCAATAGTGTTGGCAATACCAACGCTGCGAAAAATCTGGCTGGTAGCGCTGACATGGTTTGTTATGTTGCTAACCAACGCGTCCGCGACTGCCCACGCGGAGTGGACAAATCCTAGTCCACCGACGATGTCAGCCACGCCACCGAGTCAAGCTCACGCCGCTGCAACCAAGCCGGCGAACACCACGCCGCACCCAACGGCATCAACATACCCAGCACCTGATCGGCCGACTGATTCAGAGGCCGAGCGCAATCGCGAGATCATAGGGTCCGCCAGCGACGAAGTGTCAATGAGCGGGCTGCCATTTGCTTCACGGCACGGCTCGATACTTGTTTTCGCCGAACCTGCGCTGCGCAGTCGTGCGATCGAGCTAGCGTCCCAAGCCGATCGCTACCTTGCGCAAATAGCCGAAGATTTACCCGGCTTGCCGCAGCCAGCGCTCATCGAAGTGCGGTTTGTCGACGACGCCAGCCACCTCAATCGTGTAGCACCGCAAGGCCGCGGCGCGCCGTCCTACGCCATCGGCGTGGCGTATCCCGACTTGGGCATTATCTCGGTGGCGATGCGGCGCGGTGGCAGTTACAGCAATCCAGCGGAAACGCTGCGCCACGAACTCGCGCATTTGGCGTTAGGCGCCGCGTTGGGGCCCGACGTGCCACGCTGGTTGCACGAAGGCTTCGCTTATCAACACTCGGCCGAATGGACCTGGGCTCGCACCGAAACTCTTGCAGGGATGGCGTGGGGCGGCACCATTGTCGGCCTCGACGAACTTGAAGCCGGCTTTCCGTCGCAAGAATTACCAGCGTCGCGAGCCTATGCGCAAAGCTACGATTTCGTTGGCTACCTCTCGCGCCGCGGTCGATGGGAGGACAAAAGCGACGATGGCGACCGGTGGGCCTTCCGGCGTTTCTTGATTGATGTCGCATCGAGTCACGACCTCGACGCTGCTGCGGTCAAAGCGTTCGGTCGACCGATGCACGAATTGTTCGACGAATGGCGCGCCGATCTACGCACCCGCTACATGCTGATTCCAGCTGGAGTCTTCGCAAGTTTATTGTGGATCATCGGGGCGCTGTTGCTCGGCATCGGTTGGTACCGTCGCCGACGCCAGAACGTTCGCCGCATCGCCATGTGGGACGAAGAAGAGCGTCGCGCCGACGTTGCGCGGCAACAAGAAGCAGCGCAACAAGCAGCACGTCGTGCAGCCTGGCTCAGCTTGGCTGTAGTCGATGGCGAAGCAACGTCCTTGGTGACGCTGCGCGAAGACTCGGTGGATGGTGCAGAGCTCGATGCTACCGGTGAGCCTCGCGGCGATGAATGGAACGCCAACTAGTTTTTTGGCGTTGAGAGTCCGTAAGTCCGAAAACCGGACATGATGATAGGCGGACATGAACGCCGCGATGATCCGGTGATGCTTTGGGAACTTGGTGGCGGCATGATGCCAGCGTCGAGGCACCTACCATCTTGTGGGTGGCCGGTGCCCGCCGCTTCCGCGCCCTGCCCCCATGCTCCGCAGAACGCATTCCATTGCCCTCGTACCATTGGTCCGTCAGTCCGTCAGTCCGTCAGTCCGTCAGTCCGAAAGTCCGAAAGTCCGAAAGTCCGCAAGTCCGCAAGTCCGCAAGTCCGCAAGTCCGCAAGTCCGTCAGTCCGCCAGTCCGTCAGTCCGCCAGTCGCCTTACCGTGCAAACACAAACACAAAATCGCTCGGCGGCACAAATCGATAACCATCATCCGTCACTCGAATAATTTCGGCTCCCCCTTCCCCTAGCAACCGACGAATACGCATGATGTTCGTGAACAACGCCGCATCGTGTCGCAACGGATGGTATTCCACATTCCACACCGCCGAAACTATGGCTTCTTTCGAGAAGACTTTACCTGGTGCCGATGCAAACAAGAACAACAATTTCTTGAGCAAGCTGCGCCGTCGTAGGTCAGCGAGTTCTTGACCATGACGCCAGATTGATTCACGCACACCATCAATCGCCAATTCGCGTTTAGCCAACTGCAACACTTCCGGGCTCGCATCCACCACTTCACTGCTCGCACCGTCAGCATCGATTAAGCCGAATGGCCGTTGCGAAGTTAGGCCTAACTCCGCAAGAATCTTGGTGCAAAGATCAAAGGCCATCGGTGACAAGGTGGCGGCGCTCGGTGACGCTGGATCTGCGACGGCTTCGGGCCCGGCAATCGCATCAAGCGCGGCGTACGCCACAAAACGCTCGATGGGTAAGCCCGCTACCGAGGCTAATTCGGCCGCATCGCGCGCGTACGCGACCCCTGATGCCGCATCGTCCTCGGCCCGGGCCAATGCGCCCAGCGCCAGCAATGCTAAACAACGTGCATGGGCTAGTTCAGCCATCGTCGCTTCACGCGCCGCTCGGGTTGCCACACTGCGCGCCGCAGCGCGATCGCCGCGCGCTAATTCAACGCGCGCCAGCAGCGCAAACGCAGCAATCATCTCGGCCCGGCGGCCGTGCCGTTCGGCCGTCGCCGACGCCGCGTGCAACAATTCGCGTGCACCACCCAAATCGCCGAGGGCCACCGCAACTTCAGCTCCAACCATTTGCCGCTCAATTTGATCGAGATGCGGATGCTGGGCCAACCGCGCGCTTAGTTCAAGTGCATCGGTGTGACGACCAAGAAAGCCATATGCCTTCGCTGTCGCAACTTCGACTAACGCTGCCACCCGAACACCGACGGTTGTCGCAACCACAGTTGCCAAACGAGCAATGGCCTCATCAGCACGCAACTCCAGCAAGTCAACGTTGGCCATTACAATGTCGGCGCGCATCGACCACGCAACGCAACCTAACCGCTGCGATGCACTTTTGACCACCGTCGCAAGTTCACTCGCACTCACTGCATGGCCACGCGCGACTTCGAGTTCGGCCAACGTAAGTTCGGTCGCCAACGCCGCGACTTCATCGCCACGAATGCGTTGAATTTGCATCAAACTACGCAAGTTGGCCGCAGCGCTGCGATAATCGCCCGTGGTCTGTAACACACGCGCGCGAGTCAACCGGGCCCAATCAAAAGCTTCAACCGCTTCGACACCAACCACCCAAGCGTCAAGCTCGGCGGCTGCTGCCACGGCTTCGGTAACGCGGCCTTCTTGCAGTAAACACGCGATGTAGTGCGCCGACAAGCGTGCGAACGCAACAGCATCTTGCGTCATAGGTTCAGCCAAACTGCTGCGCGCCGCTGCAAAAAGCACACGCGCAGTGGTTGCGCCTTGGGTATGCCAGGCATGCAGGCCGAGGGCTTCTTGGTCCTCAGGATCTCCCGCAACGTCCCACCCGACGATGCGTCGCAAAGCATTTGCAGAGTCGCGGGTCGCAGTAGTTGCCAGCCCAAGCATTGCCAGCCGTTTGGCATCGGCAAAATTGCCGATAGCCACAGCCGCAGCGAGCGTCGCCACGCTGGTGCTTTCATCGCCACGCCGACGCGCACGTTGCAGCAGCAAGCGCACATCGTGAATTCGACGTGCTTGCAAGGCGGTTGCAAGTAGTAACTCTTGCATCGCAGCATGATCCACAGCACCAGCCACACTAGGTGCGACAAAGTTGATTTGAGCGATTAATTCAGCCGTAGCGCCGCGTTGAAAACGCAAGGTGCCAGCGTGAGCAAGCATGGCTCGATACAACGCAACATCGCCGGATGCACGCGCGTGCACGATTGCTTCGCGCGCAGCATCAATGGGTGGGTAACCGTGCACAAAGGATTGCCCATCGTGGGTGCGTTGCGCCGTTGCACTGCTGGGTCCATGCCACAGCGCGGCTGCCGCGCGCTCCATGTTTACGTCGACGTCGGCGTTTACATCAGCGCTACCCAGTGCCACTGGTAGTACGACGAAATCTTTGTCACTGCGCAGGAGCTGTTGTTGCGCAACCAACTCATCAATGGCACGAAACACTGTCGCGGCCTCGACATCCGGCATCGTAGTGGCGAGCATCGCGGTGATCGCCGACGCTGGCACCGGGAGCCGAAATACGCGCACCGCTGCAAGCACATGGCTACATAACGTCGCATCTTCATGGCGAGGCACCCGTGCGACGCCAAAACGCTGTGCGATCGCCGCCGGATTGCCACGCGTTGCAGACCACAATTCAGCATCTGCAAATTCGACTGCGACGGGGCCAAACCGGGCGTCGAGGGCGTCGAATAACTCGCTGGCGCTAGCTGCATCGAGCCCGGCCACTTCCAATTCATTAACGTGACCAGTAACCGCACCACCGAGGCCGACACGGTTGGTAACAATCAAACGCCCCAACGACGTGGCCGAAGGTGCCAATTCACTTACGACCTGAGTCAATGTCTCCGTCGACAACTCATGGGCTTGATCCAAAATGATCAGGCTGGCCGACGCTGCGATCGCCGCCGGCGCATTGCCCCAACCACACCGCAACAAACGCTCGACTCTGGCCACGACTGCGTCTGCACTGTCGCCCGGCAGGCACCGCACCGACGCGGTGGTGACCGCAAGTTCACGCGCTACCTCGGCAACCAAGCGCGACTTACCGACCCCCGCAGGGCCTTTGACCACAACCACTGGCGTAACCGCGAGCTGTTGCCGAAGCAGCGTTTGGTCGCGACTGCGGCCGAACATAGGCACCAGCAACGCCAGTGGCGTTGGAGCTCCAGCCGGCACAGCCGAACCAAGTGGCGGTGAGGTAGAAGCCTTTTTGTTGCGAACTGCCATTGACGGTAGCTTACTCCGGGCCCGCTAGTGCACGCAACGCGGCAACCGTTTGCGCGTAGTCGATGTTGATGTCGTCGCGTTGTTGCAAAAATCCAAGATCGCTTGGTTGCGCTGCGACCGCTGAATCAAGCATACGGTTGTGGCCGGCTTTATAAGCACCCAACGTAATGAGGTCGCGATGTTCTTCGTACACCGCACAGCGGGCCCGCAGTGCCATCGCGGCTGC
>JAYWHS010000415.1:0-4055 GCA_043777635.1 Kofleriaceae bacterium
TTTGGTCGATTTCCAGATCTTGATCAGAAAAATTCCCGCGCCCATCGTAGATGGACGACCTGTTACCCCTGCGGAAAAGGACGTATACAACTTCACTTCGACATTCTCTGCACGAAGATTCCAACCGTGCTCACTCGACCCTGCGCAGGTGTGAGAGGCTGTTTACTCACGTGGCGATGGCTGTGAGCAGGCGGTTTGCCTGCGGTCGGCAGTGAATTCGCCGAATATCTGCTCGAAGGCCGCCGCGTAGTACCAAAGGCGCTGGAACGCGCTGGCTACAAATTTGCCAAGCCAACCATCGACGCTGCGCTAGCCGCACTTTGATTGGCAGCGCTGCAAAACGCAGCGTACACTTTTGGCATGCTTCACCCATTGTGCCTCGCTGCCACCACTACGTTAGCTCTGACGCTCAGCATGTCACGCCTTGGGTCGGCCGAACCGTGCCCGGTTTTTGCCCCGAGTCCTGAAATCTTGCAGCGCAACAACAGCGTGCTGTCAGGCGGCGCGGGCGTAGTTGTGCGTTCCGGTTACGAGATGGCCGGCACCACCCGCAGTGACGTTGATGCATCGCTACAACCAACCTGGAAATTCACCCGCAGCCTGCGCAAGGGCGCTGCCAAAATTGCCACAACAATGGAACCGCTGGCGCCTGGCCTAACCCGTTACGTGCCGGCCGGTGGCACAGGCACAATTGCGGTTACCGTCGCTGGCAAGCCGCACCGTGTAACCATCACGCCGGCATCAACCAAACAACCAATGAGCCCGTTGCCCGCCCCAACGCCAGTGCGCATCGTGATGCAACTAAGCCCCGTGCGCGGTGGTGGTCGCCCAGCTGCGGTTGCAACTGCCACGTTGCAAGATCGACGGCCAGCGTGGGTCGTAGCTGTCATTGTCTACGGCATCGACGACAAAGGCGTCGCGACGCCGCGTTCGTTTATGAAAGTGTATGACGACACATTGGCGTTGCCGGTCTACACGTTCAGTACCCGCAATTGCGAACCGCCGGTAGTAGCTACGATTCCCAGCAACATCGGCGATCAGATTGCACTAGCTTGGGTCGATGAGCTCGGCCGCGTATCACCGCGATCAGCGCCGATGAAAATCGTCGACGCTGCGGCAGCAACAACGCCGCCTGCTGCAGCGACGCCAACATCACCGTCTCGTAAATGACCGTTCATCGCTGGACCTCCGGCGTCACCAGCGCCCTGATTATTTGCGCCTGCGCCCGCCCCACTCCGCCAACAAGTACCGCGCCCACCATGCCATCATCGACAACCACCCGCAGTTACATCATCCGGCTCAAACCCGGCCAAGATGTCAAAGCTGAACTCGAAGCCCTGGCCCGCGCCCATCATTTACAAGCGGCGACCATCGTGAGCGTCGTCGGTAGCCTCACCGACGTCGCATTGCGCTTTGCCAACAAGCCAGAAACTACAACCTTCACCGGGCATTTCGAAGTCGTCGCCATGTCGGGCTATCTCGCTGCCAACGAATTTCACTGCCACCTCGCCGTGAGCGACGGTGAAGGCAAAACCTTGGGCGGCCATCTCATGGAAGGCAATCGGGTCTACACCACCTTGGTCGTGGTGATTCAAGAACATCTCGGCTTGCGCTACCGTCGAGAATTCGACGCCACCAGCAATCATCAAGAGTTGGTGATCGATGAGGTTGAAGCAGCGACTCCGCATCCGCCCCCGACAGAATAACCACGCATCAAAGTAGACAGCGACCTGGTGCTCGATATTGATAGAGCAAGTTGGGTCAGCTGCGGTGGCGCCATTGCGGAATACTTGTTTGGTGTAGTAGGCGTACAATTAACGACGGCTACGACCTAGCCTGCGTTGGCGCAGGTGGAACAAGCGAACCAGCGTCGGCGGCTGGCCTTTTGACACGAGATACCAAACCACAAATGGAATTCTTCGCAGAATCAGTTTTCGCAAGGTTGATTGGCCGCGGGTTTCCACGGCTGGACCGGCGAGCGGAAAACGTGACAGTAGAGAGCACGCCTCGGTCACGCCCTGCCAAAGGCCGTGGATGCCGCCTTCGTCGTTTTTCTCCGCAAGCGCTTCAATCTGTCCTTGATAATCCGCGATGAAATCAGCGTGAAAAACCGGAGTGTGTTTCATTTGACCTTGGCCATCCGTCGCAGGCCTCGCTCGGTAATGCGGGCAAGTTGCGCTAAGCCGCTTTTCGTCGTCGTTGCCTTAGGTTCGCCTTCCCAACTCGCCCACGCTTGCGCCCGTTGCCAAGTTTCCGTTGCCGACACTAACTCGGCATTCTCGATTTCGGTCAGACGTTCCTCAATCAGCACCCGCGCCACTGTTGCGAGTTTTAGTTGACGTTTTTTCGCTTGCGCTACCAGGCGTGCTCGCATGGCAGTCGGGAGAGGGACACTAAGTGGCCCGGTCGATGATAAAGTAGTGTTTTTCACTACTTTAGGTTGGAACAGGTACAGATCCTGGTCAAGCCAAAAACGACAGCGCTCTTTGCTAACGAAAAACTATGAGGATTCCACCAGCGGAGCATTCACGGATTACGCGTATAGAGCGTGCGCCACACCGGCAAGCCCTCGACGGCGGCGTTCATCTCGCGCCACGATTGCGCACCGAACGGATTGCCGCCGCGCCAGAAGCTCCATTGCCCATCGGGCGAGGTGTTGGTGAACCATTCGGGGCGGTTTTCGACGACGGCTAAGGCATCGATCGCAATATCCCAGACATCGGTTTGCACGAACAACTCGCCACCGGGTCGCAAGATACTGGCCACGCCAGTGATCAAAGCGTCGTCGATCATGCGGCGTTCATGATGGCGTTTTTTGAACCACGGATCAGGAAAGTTGAGGTATACGCGCTCAGCTTTGCGCCCAGCGAAAATGTGATCGATGTGCAACTGAGCTTGGCAAAACACTGCATGCACCGGGCGCGCTTCGCGCTTGGCTTTGCGATTGACCCAATGCACTAACTCTTCGCGAATTTCCAACCCGACATAAAGCCGTTCAGGATCCACGATCGAGCGCTCAAACAAAAACTGCGCGTCGGCACAGCCAATTTCAACTTCGATCAGTTGACCGTCGACGAATGGCGGTAGATCACCGCGAAATCGACCAAAGTGCGAATGCAAAGGATTAACGTGCTGACGAACGCGCATAGCTACTTTCTATTCCGCGTCCAAGGCCATGAAACCGAATTGCCGTACGTTGAGCGGCGAGTCCAACGCATCCATCTGTTCGCGGCCGATCCATTTCCATTCACCGAATTCGTCGTTGGGCACAACCTCGGCGCTGCGCTCAACATCGGCCACAAACACAAAGTTCATGTGCAGCCCTTTGCTGCCGGCTTGGTGCTCTTCATAGCCGAGCATGCCCAGCGGCACACCGTCGAGATGCGACGCCAAACGCGGGAATTGCCCACGCAGCCCGGTTTCTTCGCGCAGTTCACGGACTGCAGCTTCGAGTGGCGTTTCGTTGGCTTCCACTTCGCCACCGATGGGCAACCAGGTAGCCAGCCGCTTGTGCTTGATAACTAATACCTGGGCATCGGCGCTCGGGCCACCGCGTCGCGCATACACCGCCACTGAAAAAGCTCGCCGTGATCCGATCGTTACCGTCATTGCAGTCATGGCACTACCTCAAAATCTAACGCGTTGGATGATTCACCGTCGACAATCGCCACTACGCGTTTAACGCCGGGTGACATCGGCGGCACTACCACGCGCAAGGTGGTTGCCGTAGCGCCCACGATCGGCGCATTGTGTGCCGTCACATCGTCAAACGTTACCGAGCCGGTCGCAGCGCTACAATCATCGAGTGCACCGCACAAGCGGGTGCCGTTAAGCTCAATGGTTGCGCCTGTTTGGCCGGCCGAAGCAGACAGCGAGTCCAGCGTTGGGCCGCCTTCGTCGATGCAGGCAGTGATTGCCGCCAGCCCAAAGGTCATAAGACCTGCATACCCAACGCGCCGCAGCTTCACTTCGGAACCTTTTCCCAGTCTTGCAAAAACTTGGCAAGGCCCAAGTCGGTGAGTGGATGTTTGGCCAATTGCAACAGTACGGAAAGC
>JAYWHS010000416.1:0-4049 GCA_043777635.1 Kofleriaceae bacterium
CAGGCCGCAGAATTAGCCTCGCGGCTCACGCGCATGGCCACCGCTGCGGAACTTGAGACGTTGGTGCCGCACGGTCGCGCCGTGCAAAGTGAAGCATTGTTGGTCGGCGGCCGCGTCGAAGAAGCCCGGGCGTTGGCCTCATTAGCGTTGACTTCGCCGCGTGTTTGCAATCAAGCGGCCAGCGTGTCGCACGCGGTGCTCGCTGAAATTGCTGCCCTTGATGGTGACATTGTCACCGCACGACAACTGCTCACAACCGCCTTTGCGTGGGAACCAAACACAAACGAAGTGCTGCCGCCAGGTGTTGATTATTCGATCATGGTTGAACTTCGGCGCGCCGAAAGTGCAATGACCCAAGCGTGGCTTGAATTGCTTGGTGGCGACGTCGAACGCGCTGCACACGTCGCTGCTGTAGCGCACGACTACTATCGCGGCACCCATCGCGTTGCACTGCGAAATCGGGCGGCAACGTTGCGTGCGCTGGCCTTGATCTGTCGTGGCACGGCCGGCGATATCGCGGAAGCTGATGTGTTGCTCGATGGTGCTGGCCCTATCGCTGCGTCCATCAATGATGCCCGAACGCTTGCGTTGTGCACACTAGGTCAGGCCGCGCTGGCAAAGCAACGTGGCACGAGTGGCGTTGGGTTACTATTGGATAACGGCAACGAAATGGCACACACCGAGGGCCGAACGCTGCGTGCGGCTCGCCGCGAACTGGTGCCGCCTGCCGGCACGCGCGCCTTGTTGGCTCGCCTAGGGTTTATGGCCGGCATGCGTCATCGCGTGGTAACTCGAACCTCTGCGAGCATCGTGTCCGATCAAGAGTTAGCGGTTTTGCGTACCGCTCATCGCTTGGTGGTTGAACCGGCCCGCGCGGTAATTACAGCGCGCGTCGACAACGAGGCCCGCATTGATCGTGGCCGTCCGTTAGCATGTGAATTGCTTGCGGTCTTGGTTGAAACCCAAGGTGCCGTGATCGCGGCGGAGCAGCTATTCCTCGCGGTGTGGGGCGCGCGCGAATATCATCCACTGCGTCATCGCAATACGCTCTATGTCGCTGTGAAACGGTTGCGCACGACGCTGCGTGAACTACTCAATGATGATCGCGACTTGATCGAGACCGCCGCAGGTGGTTGGCGTATCGTCGATGATCTTGATGCGATCGTGATTCGGCCGGAACAAGTCGGCGGCTAAATTCCGGTTTGGGAGCACGGCAGCGGTTACGGCGTTGCTTCGACGCGGGTAACTTGGAAGCCTTGGTTGGTGAGCAGTTTGAGTACACCTTTATCACCGCGCAAATGATCGGCACCGACCACTACAAATACTGCATCGTTGGCGAATAGAGTTTCGAGTTTTGGAATCCAAGCGCGGTTGCGGCTGAACACTAACAGTTCTTCCATCGCTGCAATTTCTGCTTCGGTGTAGCCAGCGTCGCGCATATCGCTACGGTCCTCGGTATCAAAGCCGGGCGGCTTGTCAACGCCGGTGCAGTATTCGCGAATATCTTTTTCGGAATGTGCTTTCATTTCGGCGCGGTCTTTGGTGCCCGCGACCGAAGCGCGCAAGGCGCGACGATCAAGTAATTGCGCAATGACGTCATTTTGAAACGCCGCCGTTTCTAGGCCAGCAGTCGGTTTATTCAACTTGCCGGCGAGACTTTGAATTTCGATATCGAGAGTTTGCGAAGGATCTTCGTATAGCAACATCATCGTCAGCGCTGCGACCGCTGGCCCACGTTGGGCAATGCCATCGGCCTGAGCTGGGCCAACTAATGTGCGGTAATGCTGCCAAAGCTCCGGCCCTAACATTTCGGGCACCGACTGGGCATTGGTTTTCGCTTCGGCATCATCGCCAGGGGCAACTTCGAATACTACGGTTGACGCAGCGCGCAGCTTTTCTTCGACGATGGCGGGCTGTTTACCGAGGCCAATGCTGATGTGGCGACTGCCTAACATGTAGGCGGTTTTACCGGCTTTTTCGATGCGATAAAATGGTGGGCGAGTAACGCGCGGGCAGGCCGCTTCAGCTTGTTGATGATTTTGCTCGAAACTCGGTGGATCGTCGGGTGAGGCCGGCCCACTGGCCCAAGGGTCGGCTCCGATCGCAACCGACGAGCCTGATGGTGGCACGGCTACCAACGGCGAGGATTTGGTTTTACAGCCCAGGCCAAGGGCTACGGCGAGTAGGCCGGCAAGCAGAATTGTCGGTCGGCCACGGCCGGCACCGTCGAGGTTATGGTGCCGGTGAGCACGCGACCAAGCCACGCTAGCTCCGGGCCGCGTGATCGGCCAGCACATCGGCGACGCACAGGGTCAAGCGGCGCGCTGTTGGTACATCAAGAAATTCGTTAGGGCCGTGTGCGTTGCTGCCAGGTCCGAGCACGCCGGTGATGCAGAATTGCGCGTTAGGAAATTTTGCACCGAGCATGCCCATGAATGGAATCGACCCACCTTCGCCCATGTACACGGCGGGTTTCCCAAAATGCCGCAGCGATGCGGTGTCGAGGGATTTTTCTAACCATGGGGCCAGCGGTGGAGCGTTCCATCCACCGTTGGCGCCGATGATGTTAAATTTCACCGTTGCGCCGTACGGCGGATCTTTTTCGAGCAAGGCTTTCACTGTTGCGGCAGCGGTTTTAGCATTGGTTTCGGGCGGCACGCGCAGGCTCAGTTTGAGCACGGTGCGTGGACGCAAGACGTTGCCACCGTCGGCCGACGATGGAATCCCATCAGCGCCCGTGATCGACAGGGCCGGCCGCCAGGTCCGATTGAGAATCAGTTCCGCGCAATCACGCGTCACCGGTCCGGCACCCTCGCACATTGGCAGTTTCGACCAGACTTCATCGCCAAGGACTTCGGCAGCGGTTGCGGCTTGCATGATGCGTTGCCGCGGAATCGTTACTGACAACGAATCGGGCCGAATCACGCCGGTGACACTGTCTTCGAGGCGGTCCAACAGTTGCCGAGCGATGCGGAAGGTCGACGCCACCACGCCGGAACCATCGCCGGAGTGTACGCCTTCACGCAGCAGATCCACTTCCAACGTGCCGACCACCAAGCCACGTAGCGACGTTGTGGACCACAGTTGGTCGTAGTTGCCGCAGCCCGAATCGAGGCAGACCACCAAACTTGGCGTGCCAATTCGTGGGGCTAGGTGCTCGATATACGCTGGCAAATCGAAACTGCCCGATTCTTCGCAGGCTTCGATGAGCACTGCGCAGCGCGCGTGAGGAATGTTGTCGCGGCGCAAGGCATTGATCGCGGTGAGCGATGCAAAAATGGCGTAGCCGTCATCGGCACCGCCACGGCCATACAAGCGTTCGCCTTCCATAACCGGCGTCCATGGGCCCAGGCCGTCACGCCAGCCAACCATTTCCGGCTGTTTGTCGAGGTGGCCGTATAACAGCACCGTGTCGCCGGCTGCGCCGCCGGTACCTGGCACATCGATGAAAATTACCGGCGTGCGATCTTCTACCGTGACCACTTCGAGCGTCGCGCCAGCTGGCAAATTAGCTTTGGCCCAACTGCTAAGCAGTTCAACCGCACGCGCCATATGGCCGTGTTCGCGCCATTGTTTGTCGAACATCGGTGACTTGTTGGGGATGCGAATGTAGTCGACGAGCGTTGGGACGATCGTAGCGGTAAATTGTTCAGCGACCCATTGTGTGGACGAATCGGCAATACGCGGATTGGACATGGCGGCAATCTAGCAAAAAAATCGCATTCGGGTGCAGTTTGTGCAACGTGCAAAACGACCAAGACCATGAGGTTTTAGTGACCTACCCTAAATCGCGGGCTGTACAAAACGCGCGCCATGGCCATTGTTAAGCTAAGCTGCACCTCAGTGAGAATTCGTATGGCGGAAGAAAACAAACCACCACGGCCCCGACGGGATAGTGAAAAACAAACTGGCTTAGTGCTGGAGGAGCGGACGCGCACTAAAAAGCCGCCCATGTACAAAGTGTTGCTCCATAACGACGACTACACCTCGCGTGATTTCGTGGTTTGGATACTGCAACAAGTTTTCCACAAGGACGAACAAGCGGCCAC
>JAYWHS010000417.1:0-4045 GCA_043777635.1 Kofleriaceae bacterium
TTGTCTTGGTTGCCTCGGCGACCGGTGCGCGCAGCCAACTATCTTGAAGCCGCCGAGTACATTGGCTTTGGCAGTTTGCCGATCGTGTTGTTAGTCGGCGCGTTTACCGGCATGGTGATGTCGCTGCAAGCTGTCTTCGCGTTTCGGCAATTCGGGTTGGAGTCGTACGCTGGCGGTACTACGGGCAAGGCCTTGGCCGTTGAATTGGCCCCGGTACTAACTGCACTGATGCTGGCAGGGCGTGCAGGCTCCGGTATCGCCACCGAGCTCGGGACTATGCGTATCTCTGAGCAGATCGATGCGCTTGAATCAATGGCCGTCAATCCGATCCAATATCTGGTGTTGCCGCGAATTGTCGTCGGCGCCTTGCTGGGGCCAGTCCTGACATTGTTGTTCTTCGTCGTCGGCATGGCCGGTGCGTACTTGATTGCAGTGCATGGCCAAAACGTCAACGAAGGTCAGTTCATCGCGAACACCCAAGACATCCTCATGCCGATCGACGTCATCCAAGGCTTGATCAAGTCGGTGATTTTTGGATTCATGGTGACGTTGATCGGTTGTTATCAAGGCTACAACTCATCAGGTGGTGGTCGAGGTGTTGGGCTCTCCACCACACGCGCGGTGGTCATCGCGTCCATCGCCATTCTGGTGAGTGACTATTTTCTCACCGATGTGTTGCTGCGCTTAACCACGGAGCCACGGTAATGGCACGGTCTGGGCCTGAAGCTGGCGTGAGCGAACTACCGCGCAGCGCGAGCCCTGCTACGGCGATGACGGTCGGCTCGTTGGCCGTGACCGACCACATTTCGGTCGCCGATCCGCGCTGGCACATTCGCATTCGCGGCTTAAAAAAAGCCTTTGGTGCGAACTTGGTGCTCGATGGCATCGACCTCGATCTCGAACGCGGAAAAGTTAATGTCATTCTCGGAGCTTCGGGCGCGGGTAAATCGGTGTTGATCAAACACTTGATGTGTCTACTGCGCCCTGATGCCGGCCATGTATACGTTGATGGGACGGACATCATGGCGTTGGCGCCGAGTGCGCTCGCCAAGTTTCGGCGCAAGTTTGGCCTGGTGTTTCAGTTCTCAGCCTTGTTCGATTCGCTCACGGTGGAAGAAAATTGTGCGTTCCCACTTAAAGAGCATACCCAAAAATCAAAGTCCGAAATTCGCGAAATCGTCTTTGAAAAATTACACGCCCTGGGGCTCGAAGGCACAGAGCATAAATTTCCCGGCGAGTTGTCGGGTGGCCAGCGCAAACGCGTCGGCTTGGCGCGGGCCTTAGTGTTGGAGCCCGAGATCGTCATTTTTGACGAACCCACCACCGGGCTTGATCCCCTGGCGACCCGGAACGTTGATGAAATGATCTTGGCCGCGGCGCAGAAGTATCGGGTCACGTCAGTGGTAATCTCCCATGATATGGCTTCGGTTTTTCGCATCGCTGACCGTATTGCTATGCTCTATGAGCACCGCATTTCGCAAACCGGCACCGTTGCTGAAATTTTAGCGAATCGTGATCCGTATTTGTACGAATTCATTCGGACGTCGGGCGTGAGTCTTGAACAGGCTGTGGTTGCCGGAGCTGCGCTGTGAAATCGGTTACCGCCAGCGTTAAAGTTGCGGTGTTATTTTTGCTGGTGACCGGCGGCGGTTATGCAGTTTGGAAGAACTTGAGTTCCGATGCCACCGGCGGTTCAGGATACCCGTTGTTTGCCCGCTTCCGCGATGCTTCCGGTTTACCGGTCGGCTCCAAAGTTGTGATTGCAGGCTTGCCGGTCGGCCAAGTTACGTCGCTATCGATCGATGGTCGGTATGCCAGTGTAAAATTTCGAGTGCGCAGCGATGTCAAAGTTTGGGATAGCGCCACCGTTGTTAAGAAATCCAAATCATTGCTGGGCGATCACTACCTTGAGATCGATCCAGGCGGTGCCGAAACCGTCGGACCTGACGGCAGCAAACAGACCCACGCCTTGTTGATCGCGAACAGCCAAGTCATGCGGGTCATCGAGGCCACCTCGCCCGATGCCTTGATGCATCAATCCGAAGAGACCTTAGCCAAGGTCGATAACGTGCTGCTTTCGGTCAAAGACTTGTCCGATGATGTTCGGCGAATCGTCAACGGGCCGTTGTCGTCAGTGGCATCACGAGTTGATTCGATGATCCAAAAAGAGGCTGGCAACGTGTCGGATATTTTGGAGCGAGCCAATCGCACCATGGGCCGCATCGAAGCAATCACGGGTGATATTCGTTCCCTAACCCAAACCGCCGATGGTCGGGTTGTCAAAATCTTAGAAAATCTCGACGCTGCCGCGAGCGAAGCCAAACTATTAGTCGCCTCGGCCAAATCGGAGTTAGAACAAACCGGTGCGGCGGTGCGTGGCAAACTTGATAAACTCGATCAGGTCATCGATACCTCGGCCAGCATCACAACCAAAATTGATGGCAACCAAGGCACCTTGGGGCGCTTGGTCAATGATCCCGCCATTGCCGACAATGTCGAAGACATCACCGACGGGGCACGCGGCTTTTTGGGTACGCTGTTTGGGATGCGCACGTATGTTGGGTTGCGTTCGGAATACAATGTTTTTGCGGGCCTGGCGCGGCACTACGTCAGCGTTGAACTCCACACCCGGCCAGATAAGTTTTATTTGGTTGAGTTTGAACAAGGTCCACGCGGCGGTTATCCCACCACCACGCTGGAGTTTGATCCGCGCATCGACCCGGACAATTGGACCCGCAAAGCGGTTATCGAAGACAAATTTCGATTTACCTTTCAGTTTGCCAAACGGTTCAATTGGCTGACGTTGCGATACGGCATCAAAGAATCCAGCGGTGGTGTTGGTGTCGACGCCAACCTGCGGTGGTGGGACCAATCGCTACGGTTGTCGCTCGACGCGTTCGATGCCAGTTGGGATCGCTTCCCACGGGTAAAACTCGCGATGGCGGTCGAAGTGTTTCGCAGCTTGTACATCTTGGGCGGCATCGACGATGCGCTCAACGCGCCAGGCACACTTGCGATCAACACCGGCACCGCCGTCGTGCCCAACCAATTCGACACATTGCGCTATGGGCGTGACTACTTTTTCGGCGGCATGTTGCGCTTCAACGACGAAGACCTCGCAGCATTGTTGACGATTGGCGGCTCGGCGCTTAGCGGCGCTACCAAGTAGCAAGCGCGGCAGACTGGGTGGGTTTTTTGTTGGAGCCCTCAGCGTGCATATTTGAGTCGGATAGCGCCGATAAGCGCGCGCAGTTCGGCGTCGTCGACTTGGTCGACCTCGGTGATGATTTGGTGCGCCGTCGTATATTGGATCTCCGGGCGAGGCGGGGCCTCGGCGGTAATGCGGGGATGAGTTGGCACCGCACCTGGGCCGACCACCCCGTTGCCTAACACGAAGCGCAGTTCGGAAAACAATGGTGGTGAACCCACCGCTTCGAGCAGACTGGCCAATAATGACGCACGCAGCAACGTGAGCTGGTGCAACCATGCCGACGACGCAACTCGGATGAGCAGCGCGCCGCGCACGATGCCGTCGGGCACACAGTGTTTGGCGATGCGTGCGCCGACCAACTGTTCCCATTCAACGGCGATCCGATTGCCGCGCACGGCCCGGGTCAGGCCGCGTGCCTCCAGCAGTTCGGCAACGGCACTGGCAATTGGCTGCACCGCACTGTGGCGTGGCGGGCCGCTGCGTTTACGGCGCATTTTTGAAACGGCGCACGAGTTCACTAATGCGGCGACGGCCATTGGCATCGCGGTTCATGAATTTGACCCCGGTCGATGTGCCGGTGCCATGGTAGGAAACCGTCGCCAAAATCGCCAACGCTGCAGCGGCACCAGGTGACGAGATTTCTAAAATCAGTTCGTCATTGATCGGTAGCGGCTCGGCGGTTTCCAACAACGCACCACCGACCGCGATTTCGCAAATAATGATCGGCAACAGTTCGCTAGATTCGCGAGTCCGATAGTGGGCGGCAATGCGCACTGGCAAGCGCGGAAATTTACGTTTACGGGTAGTGCTGCGCAGGCCGCGCATAACTTCGCT
>JAYWHS010000418.1:0-14504 GCA_043777635.1 Kofleriaceae bacterium
CTGAAGCAAATCGAGGGCCGCTTGATTACAATCAAGCACGCCCGAAATCTGATAGGTTTGCGCATCGTACAGGAAATGGGCGTCATACGATTGGTCAAACATCAAACGAAAGCGCTCTTCGGATCGACTCAACGCAGTGGCATCGATAACAAACCAGTAACGCAAGCCATCGATCATGCCGGGTTCAAATTCGAAAAACCTCTCCGCACCAACCGCGTTTTTGCTTTTGGCACGCGGTGCCTGCGTTGCACCAGCCAGTGAAGATTTGACTCGCACGGTGTCGCCGTAGCACTCATGACATAGCGCAGCAAAACTGTTGAACGCGTTGGACTCATAACCCAGCAACAACGTAGCCGGTTGATTAAAACACAGCCCCGACGCCGCCTCATACACCACTGGTTTTGCAAGCTTCTCTAGAAACCTAACAGCTTCATTGCTCATCAATCCCCCACATCCGTACTGACTCTACCTCAATTCATAGGTCAGCAACTTGTGCTGGTCATTATCGTGCAACTATCACGGACTGCTGGTGGTATCAAGCGCATCGAGCAACCTGGCCAACGTGGCTTTCACTTCCACCGAACGTACCGGCTTCGAAATATAATCAGTCATGCCCACGGCCAAACAGCGCTCGCGATCCCCAGGCATTGCATTTGCCGTTAAGGCAACGATCGGCAAATTGACGAAGCCGCGCCGACGAATTTCGATGGTCGCGTCGTAGCCGTCCATGGTCGGCATTTGACAATCCATAAATACAACATCGAACGGAGTTGTACTAGTACGCGTAATCGCAGCAACCGCAGCTGCACCATCAGCGACGACTTCGACTTCACAATCACACCCTTCCAACATCCGGGCGATGATCTTTTGATTGATGACGTGATCGTCGGCGACCAACGCACGATAGCGTATCACGCGCGGGTTGGGTGAGGCAGTTGTCGCAGGCGGGGCACGGTCAAGCACCGGCGGCACGCCCACCGCCACGACAATTCGCAGCGTAAAGGTGCTGCCCAAACCAAGGATACTCGCGACTTCGAGGCTGCCACCCATTTGGTTGGCAATGCCTCGACAAATTGCCAAGCCCAACCCGGTGCCGCCAAACTGCCGTGTGGTCGAAGAATCCGCTTGGGCAAAGGCTTCAAAGATCTTTTGAAAATTTTCTTCCGCAATACCGATGCCGGAATCACTCACTGCGATTTCAAGTGCAACCTGTTCGGGGTCAGCAGGGACAGGACTACAGCGCACCGTGACGATCACCGTGCCGCCGCCGGCAAACTTAACAGCATTGCCCACGAGGTTGAGCAAGACTTGTTGGATCCGGGTCGGGTCGCAGACCAGGGCTGCGGGCACATCTGACTCAACTGCTACGCGTAACGAAACTTTTTGCTGTTCGGCGCCCGCTTGTAGAATCCCAAGCGTTTGTTTCACTAGATCGACCACGTTGATCGGCCGGGCTTCGAGTTCAAGCTGCCCAGCTTCTACTTTGGAAAAATGCAAAACGTCGTCGATCAGCGTTAACAGCGTTTCGCTGCAAACCTGTACCGTCGCAACTAGTTCGCGCTGCTCAGGTTGCAGCTGGGTCTGCTCAAGCAACTGCACTGAGCCAATCACACCGTTGAGAGGCGTGCGAATTTCATGGCTCATAATGGCTAGAAAGTTAGAGCGAGCCTTGAGCGCTTGCTCGGCAGTTTCTTTGGCCTCACGCAACTCGGCTTCACGCCGCAGCCATTGGTTCGGGTCATGCCAAACCACCAACATCGACGGTCCAGTGTTGAGCTGCACGATGGTAACTAACACTTCTACCAAAAACGGTTCACCGGCACAGGTTTGATGGGTCCATTCAAATTGATGATGCCCCGTGCGCATCGCCACTTCAATGAGCGGCGCGATTCTGACCGCCGAGAGCTGGCCATCGTGTTGATATTGCGGCGTGTAGTTCAACGGATACATGCCGATCACTGCTTCGCGATTAGGTGCGCCCAACCGTTTCACGGCAGCGGCGTTACAATCGATCACGCAATACCGACCGTTACTTTGTGCGCCGTAGATAAAATGCGGATCAGACGCTTGTTCAAATAACGCACGAAATCGCAATTCATCAGGATTGTCGCCTTGCGGCTTAATGATCCAGTAGCGCAGCAGCCCGACCTCGGCCGGCAGAATTCGCAACCAGCGGGTGCGGCCATCACCGAGTTGCGCCTTGCGCGCCATGGTTGCAATATCGACATCGCAGCGCTCAACGCTTACCAACGCGTCACCGTACAACGCTACGACCAGGCAATGAAATGAAACATGAGCCTTGGACGCGAAGCCCAACAACTGCTCCGCTGCGGGATTCAGCCCTAGGCCTTCAGGTGTTTCGTAGGCGGCGGCGACCGGTAAGCCATCCAAAAACGTTCTGAAAACTTGATTTTCCGCGCCCAGCACACGTTCTACCTTACATTAATTTTATCAATTGTAAGACTAATTCGTAACGGGCAGCGTCGGCTGTAACCTCGGGACCGAACGGGCGTACTATCCGTCAATGCCTCGCTTCGCTGTTTGGATGTTCTGCCTAGTTGCCGCGGTTACAAGCTTGGGCAGCGGTGCACGCGACGCCGAAGCGCAATGCACAACCTGAGTTAATCCTGCGCTCCCGGG
Organism: Kofleriaceae bacterium; assembly: GCA_043777635.1. Classification (GTDB taxonomy): domain Bacteria; phylum Myxococcota_A; class Polyangia; order Haliangiales; family Haliangiaceae; genus JABFXX01. The sequence goes on from JAYWHS010000418.1 coordinate 2,641, forward strand.
TGGAGCGATTGGCGACGACGCAACGAGCCCAAGCGATGCCTGGACCGTGGCAACGCGGCTTGGCTACACCTATGTGCCCTACGGTCGGCTACAGCAGGGCCGGACCACCGCGCCTAATCCCAATGGGCTCGGCATTGACGTACATCTCGGTACCCTGCAAGTGATCGCCACTGCACCGTCGGGGACGTCCTTGGATTTGCAATTACCGTTTGGTTCGCTGGTTACCAATTCGCTTGGCATGTCGCGCACTGACAACGGCGCGGGTGATTTGGAAGTACGAGTGCGACAATCAGCTAACGCTTTACTACGGATTCCGCGGTTTGGCGTTGGCGTGACCGTCGGTGCGGCGCTGCCAACGGGCCCCTATGTCGAGCGCAGTGGTGCAGCAAATCTGCCACCCGAAGCAAGCTTTCTCACGCTGGGCCGAGGCACAACCTGGGGCTTGCTAGAACTTGATGGCCGAACCCAGCTGGCTACACGGGTCAACGCCCTGGCACAATTGACCATGCGCGTCCCATTAGCGCGAACCAGAGACGAGTTTGAGTGGGGCAGTGAAGTTCGGGTCACCGTCGGAACGCGGCTAACTATTTTGCCTTGGCTAAGCACCATGATCGCAACCGATGTGCAGTGGCGCGGCGGTTCAACTGAGCCTGATCCATTTGCTGGCGGCCGCTTGATGAGCGCCAACAATGGCGGCTGGCAGGGATCATTGACACCAGCGCTGACAGCCACCTTGCCAATGGGTTTTGCCATCACCGCCGGAGCCCGGCTGCCGGTATATCTCGACGTCACCGGCAATCAGTTGGTACCGCAACTCGGTGCGTTTACCGCAATTTCTTACACTCAGCAGGTTACCAAACCCACCGCTCGCCGAAGTGTCGCGCCGGTCGTCACCGTCACGCCGGGCAAGCTTACCGTGGTCGATTATAGCGCAACGTGGTGTGCGCCATGTGTCGACATTGAGCGCGACCTGGTTGCAGCCGAGGCGCGGTGGCCCGATGTGCGCATCGTTCGCATCGATGCCAGCAATTGGCCCGACCCGTCAGCCCCGCGCTTGCCCGACGGCGCGACAGGCTTGCCCGTGGTTGAAATTTTTGACCAAAACGGCCGACGCTTAGCGCTGCTGCTCGGCGAAGCAGCCCGCAACGTCGTGCAACATGTAGATGAATTTCGCGTGACGCAAGCTGCGCCAACGCGGTAACCTCAACCTCGCTTCAAAGGAAAATTATGACCTTGATCAAAAAGCCACTATTTGCTGGTGCCCTCGCGGTCACGCTGGGCCTTAGCGCCGCGGCGTGCGGCAGCGATACCAACTCAACCGTCGATGCTACCGGCAACGGCATTGATGCCAAAGCTGGTGACGCACCCCGCGCGGCGGTGCTGCCAACCTGGAAGCTCAAAGACGTGCAACCGCTAAGTCCGAAAACCGGACAGACCTACGGCCTCGACACCTTTAACGACAAGATCGTGGTGGTGACACTGCTCCAAGGGTTTTGAGGGGCTTGTAGGTCCCAGGCTGGGACCCTTCAATCACTTTCTGAGTCACTGATCGCCGAGGGTTACCCTGTGCAATTTGTCGTCTTGTCCGACGCCAATGCCACAGATTTTAATTCGATTGTGAAAGTTCCGGTGTTCACTGAGCCGGGAGCTGGCTTGCCAGCGTGGTCGGCCATGGAGCCAGGTGCGGTTAAACACGATACCTTTGTGTTTTCACGTACGGGCGTTCGCACGTTTGTGTGGGATGCGAGTAGCCGGAACTTCGGCGCATGGGGTGCGGACATTCGCGCTGCGGTTGTTGCGCAAGGCAAATAGAACGACCCCTACTAGAACGATCCGCCGAGCATCAGGCCGGTGGTAGTCGCCGTAGTACCTGCGGTGTTTTCGCTGCGTTGCACCAGCGGGGCAAATGTCAGATTGCTGACAGCCGTGCGATGATGGCGGCGATTGTACGCTCGCGCTCGATCGCCGGCGGTGGCAGCATCATAGAGCGCAGCTGCCAGGTATGTGCCAAAGCCAGCGACCATTGCGATGTTTGCGGTCGACGGATCATCACAACCCCGCAAACATACCGCGTTGCGCGCGCCAAAAATCATCAGCCCAGCGCCAACTCCACGCGCGGCCAATAGGCCGACGCCGGTTTCGCCGACGTACCATCTCCCGGCCGAAGGACCGGCGACAAAACCAACCGCAGTCAGAACGCCCAAGCCGGTGACGACACCGTCCGAACCTCCACTGTGATCGACTGCTGCAGCGAGTCCTAGAAGAGCCGGTCCAGAAAATAAACCCAATGTGGCGTAAAGGTTTGCGGTCGCAGGTGATTTGGCACCGTGGTCGCCGTCATCAACGGCGGTGAACCGAAGCGCTGCGCTGTGGTTTGTTGGCGCCGGTTCCGCGGGGGCAGACGCATTGAAACGCAGCGCGATGCTTGGAGCAAAACTCGACGCTGTACTACGAGCACTCGACTGTGCTTCTTGCGATTCGAGCAGCGCCGTAGGGGGCGCCGCCAGCGCGTTGGATACGTGACTCGCTGCCACGCTGAACGAGACCGCTGAGCTGACAATTCCAACCGACAAATATTTCGATTTTTTAATCATACATTCCTTGAAGTGCAAGTTTCGACACAGCGCTACTGCGACGGTCGGAACATTTCAGCCCGTTGACATTCCGTGCTCACGTGCGGAAAAATATTGATGATTGGCCACGTTGCAACGCGCTCTTCGCCAAGCATCGCCACCTACCGGTGAAAACCAAACAACATGACAGCGTCGCTGCGGAATTTTCCGCTTCGCTTACTAGAACGATCCGCCGAGCATCAGGCCGGTAGTCGCGGCTGGACCTTCGCGGCGTGTCACCATCGGAGCGAACGTAAGATTGGTGCCCGTGCCGCTGCGATGATTGCGATTGTATTCGCGCGCTCGGTCCCCGGCGGTTGCGAGGTCATAAAGCGTGGCCGCGACGTAAATTCCGAGGCCTGCAATAACCGCAGTTTCTGCGCCTGAGGAATCGCCGCAGTTGTCCCAACAAATCGAAGCGACGACGCCGCCGAGCATGAGCCCCGCACCCAAGCCTCGCGCGATTAACGGGCCGCCGCCAATTTCGCCGACGTACCAGCGCCCAGCCGAAGGACCTGCGAGAAAGCCAAAAACACTGAGCAGCGCAAGGCCCGTGGTGACACCATTGTCGCCGTTATCGCCAGCAGCTGCCGCGGCGAGTCCCATAAATACTGGACCTGAAAACACGCCCAACAACGCATAGCCGGTTGCGGTCGACGGTGACTTTGGACCATGTTCGCCGTCGTCAGCGGCGGTTGGCGACTGCTGTTTCGCTACCGTGGTTGGCGCGGTCATCGAAGGTGCGAAGATCTCAGGCGTGGTGAACGTTGACGTGGCCGGTGGCACCGCAGGTGGCGCGACCACGGTTGCGGGCCCGGTGCCCGGTTCCACCGCTGACTGTGAGATCGGAGTTGGCACCGGCATTGGGCTGGGCATTGCGGGCGCAAGACCTGGCTGCGCCCACGCGTTTGAAGCTTGAACTGCGAGTGCCGCGACCAACGTACCGACGCCAACGATTCCAACCATCCGGTGATACATCATCTTGTTCATACGTTCCTTGGCGCGAGAGTCTTGATGTTGCGACTTGACTGCAATGGTCGAACCAGACTCGGTGTATATGAAATCAATAAGTTAGAAAGCATACTTGGTGAAAACCTGTCACGTCGTGCGCAGTTTTTACCAGGTGCCGCCACTCCGCGGTCACATCTCACCGCAAAGCTGGCGCGGCCTTGGTTGCCGAATTACCAAAACGATCGAGCACCAGTACCGTTGCGACACTCGCCGCTGCGGCCACTGTCACCGAGCCGTCGACACCTGCCGCCAACGTGTCCGTTGCCACCGAGATCCCGCCAACGTTTTTCTGCACCACGGTCAGCAGCTGACCACGCAACGGCACCGGCTGGTTGGATGGCAGCGCAGCGTCGAGTAACCGCCAACCTTTGGGCGCCGACAGCGCGGCACTGACACGCAAATTGCTGGCCACCCGCGTCACGGCAAGGTCCAACGCACCTGGCACAACTTCAAAAGGTGAACTCGCGAGCGTCCAGCCGTCGCCAGCTACTGAAAATCGATACATACCGAGCGCTAACCCTGCTCGGGCGTCGAGTTCGTTGAGCCCGTCACCCGGCGCACCGAACCATGGCACTGCTTGCCACTCAGCGACCCACACATGAGTTTGCGCTTGGCCGATGACTCGACGCAAGGGTTGCGGGGTGTAGGTTAGCAGCACTTCTCCGTCGGTAACGGCTTGGCCGCTAAGCCGCGTAACGTTTTCAAACGTTGCGCCGTTTTGTTTTTGCAACACCACCCGAGGCGTTTTGTTGAGTGGATCGTCACCGTTCCAAACAAACGTTGCGATACCGCTGACGCGTGCGATTTGCGCTGCCGGTTGGGCCGACGCCAGCGCTCCGATGCGCGACCAAATCTCTGTCGAGACCGTCGCTGGCACGGTGCCTGCCATCGGCGCTGGCTTGTCGATCGGCAGGTTGTCCTCGGCGACGGCGGTGGCGACCCGCGTCGTGCCAGCGAGGGTGCCGTCTTCGCGCAACGCCGTTTGTGCCATTGGCAACAAGGTCAACAATTGTTCCGCGATGTACTCGGCTTCAAGCGGTCCCCAAAACGTAACGCTTGGTTCATAGCCGCCAAGCAACCAATCCTCGGGGCGCAGCATGTAACCAACATGGCCTTGTGCATAACCAAGCACGATCGTTTTTTCCCCGGTTGGTGCTTTGCTGCGCACCAACGCAGCCAACGGCACGGTGACTTCGCCAGGCAACGTGCCGATCACGTAGTCGCCGAGGCGCAGCGTCGAAATGGTAGTGCGCGTGGTTTCACAAACTGGGTTTTGTTCGTCGACGCCAAAGTCGATGTTGAAAATGCTTTGTAGAATTTCGCCAGCAACATCGAGGCGCAAACACGAACCATACGGTGCGACACCCTCGGTGCCTTCGATTGCGGCAGCTGGAAACATCGGCGCTTCATTTTGGCAAAGTGCAGCACCGACCGGTGCGTTAAATTCGTCGATGGGAGAAATGATGGCCCCAGCATCGTCATATACTTTGCCGTCGGGGATCCGCGTCGAGTCAAAATCGGCATAGCTCAGCCCACCTTCACGGATGGTAAAGGTTTTTGCAGTTGGGCCAAGTTCGATCGAGCGCGATAGCATTTCAATCGGCAATTCGGATTGCATGGCAGTACCGGCGTTGGCCCACGCAGCACGCATAGTTGCAGCCGCTGCCCGCGCAAGGCCTTCTTCGCTAGCGTATTCCAAACACGGATCACCAGGCTTGCCAGCGTTGAGATTGCAGTCGATCCCGCCGTGGCCCACCGGCGAAACATCACCGCCGGCACTCTGCAAATGCATCACCACTGCGCCAGGTGCAAGTTGCTCTTGCAGTGCAAGTTCGATCGCACCGATCGAATCGCTTGACGCTAACGGGTTGGCTTCACCGTTAAGCGTGCCGTGCATGCCAAAAATTGGCACGGCTGCAATCGGCGCGCCTTGCAGTGTGTCGACGCGAATCAAAAACAAGTGATTGTCTTTGCCTTTGCCATTAGGCAAGTTGTCGTTGTCGCTGCGCCGGTCGCGGGTGATTTGATCTTGTGGATCAAACGTTGCGTCAGCGGAGATACCGAGTTTGGCCGGGACCCGGGCTGTGAGCGCCGCTTGCGCTGTCGCCACGATGCCACCGACCATGCGTTGATACACCACATCGCGCAACTCACCTGAGCCGAGTTTGAGCGGGGCGTGGCCGGAGTACTGCGCCCACGCGGCGTGGCTGTGAGAACTCGATAAGATCACCTTGCCAGCGAACTGTGGCCCAAGTTTTTGTTCGATATCAAACAACATGCCTTCGTAGGTGAAGATCATATCGACTTTGATGATGAGGACAGTTTCGCCACCGGCGGTTAACGCCAGGGCTTTGACGCGTGGCGCGCGAGCGACGCCGACCGAGGGATTGAAACTGCCCGACAACGGAATTTTGCGGGTATCCACATTGCCGGCTGCGCCGATAAATCCTGCGCGCGCGGTGTAGCCGCCGAGGGCGGTACCGACGGGAACGTCGAGGATTGCTTCGGCTGCTCCGGCGGTGAGTGGCCCGGCTTGCACGGTGCCGCCGGTGCCGGCGGTTGGTAGCATGTCGAGGTAGGTGCAGTTTTCGGTGGTGACACCGTTGGTGACGACGGGTGCGTTGTCGCCGCAGTGGGTATGAAGCAACGCCGTGGTCGCGGTAGTGAAGAGTAACGCCATGGCTGCGGACGATTTCATGAAGCCACAGTAGCAAAGCTTACGGCGCGGCATGGTGGCAACGTCGCCGATAAGAAGTGCCACGGTGGCGGGTGATGCCGTACGGAGTGCATACTCGGGCGACGAGCGACGGGCGACGGGCGGATGACGGACGACGGACGACGGATGACGGGGTTGGACCGCTAGCTTCCTAGGGTGGTGAAAGGGAGGGTGAACGGTCGACTCACAGAGGCTCCGGAGGGAGCGAGCTGGAGCTTGAACGCATGCACTGCGGGTGGCCGCGCGGCCGCGCAGGTGCGTGCTTGCGCGGAGTTTGATGCGCCGCCTTCGCGTCGCGGGCATTTGATGGCGAAGACTGTCACCGGAGGCAGTGGTGGCGAACAGGTTGTATGTCCGGTTTTCGGACAAATGTTTCCTGCGAGAATTCGAAAAATATTTCTCGATTTATATTGACGTGTTTTCTTGACGAAGAATTGCAGTGCCTACGAGTAGCTGGTGAGACGATCGTGTGAGGCTGCGAGGTGGGTGGCAAGGGCCGATGGACAGGGCTGGCGAATTTTTCTCGTTGCGGTGGTGTTTTGTGGCGAAGTGAGCCAGCAGTAGCGTCGAAAAAACCGATGATAGAGTGTTCTTATGCAACAACGTGCAGAGGTGAAGGTGGCCATCGATATCGATGCGCTGGGTGATCAAATCGCTGAGATGTCAGCGCATATCGACGCTGCGATGCATCGATTGTTAACGGCAATTCGGGAATTCGATATTGCTTCAGGTTGGCATGTGCAGGGCGCGTTATCGTGTGCGCATTGGTTAGCGTGGCGGGTTGGCTGGGATTTGCGCACAGCCCGTGAACGAGTACGAGTTGCACGGAAGTTGGCGGAGCTACCGCTGGTCGACGAACAATTGCGAATTGGGGCGATATCGTACTCACAAGCCCGGGCAATTTCGCGAGTGGCAACGGCTGAAAACGAAAAACTCTGGGTCGCGTACGCCAAACGTATGCCAGCGTCGCAGCTGGATACTTTGTGTCGCTCATATCGGAACGTGCAGGCGTATGATTTGGAACGTGGGGTCGGTGCGATGGCGGCGGCACAGGTTGCAGCGCTGCGCACAGTGACGCGGCGAAATCTCGACAATGGCATGGTGAAGTTTGAAGTTGTGCTGGCCAGTGATGAAGCAGCAATTGTTTGGGCCGCACTTAATGCTGCGATTGCGAAAGTAAGTACGGAAACTTCGCTTGCGACACCGACTCGCACAGAACTGACTCGCGCAGAATCGACTTTTGCAGACCTGACTGCCGCAGAACCGACGCCCGCAGAATCGACTGCCGCAGAATCGACTTGCACCGACCAGACGCCTGCAGGACTGTCGCTTGCGGCACCGTCTTGCGTAAAGTCGACTCGCACAGAACCGACTTTTGTAGACCAGACTCCCGCGGAACCGTCGACTACAGAAACACGGGGCGTGAACGCGGCAACCGCAACAGTACCAACGTCGGCCGATCGTGGCCGGCAGCGCGCCGATGCGTTCATGGACATTATCCAAGATCGAGTGCGTGGTGCCCGACCTCAGCGCACGCCGATCGAAATCATCATCACGGTGCCACACGCTTGGCTGCACGGTTCGGCGGAACCGTCGGACCTTGCGATGATGGCCGATGGCGAAATCATTGCTGCTGCTACTGCGCGCCGGTTTTGCTGCGACGCTGGCGTGGTGGTTGCCCACGTCGACGCGCAAGGGGTGCCTCTTTCCATCGGACGCAAATCCCGCACGATTTCCGTCGCAATCAAGCGCGCGTTGCGGCTGCGCGATCGTACGTGTCGATTTCCCGGTTGCACGCACAGCCGCTACGTCGACGGTCATCATATCGAGCACTGGGCCAACGGTGGCAAAACTGCGCTGTCGAATCTCATGCTGCTGTGTAGCGCTCACCATACGTTGCTGCACGAAGGCGGCTGCCGCGTCGAATCCAACGGTGCCAATGGCTGGCATTTCTTCGATCATCGCAACCGGCGCATCGACGCACAGCCAGCTCGCACCACGGCGAATACCATCGGCTCGATACGCGGCCTTGAAGCGTTACGCGATGCTCACGCGGCGCTCGGCATCACGGCGAACACCAACGCATCAAAATGGACTGGCGAACCAATCGACTACGCGAGGAGCATCGACTACTTGGTATGATCTCGGGAGGTCTCGCAGCGCAATACTCATCGATCAAGGCCGCGCAGCAGCGCATCACGCACCGCATCGTAGGTAGCCGGCAGGGTGATCGGCACATTGCGATGGGTGGCATCGACATCAGCGAGGCGCGCTTCGTGATAGCCAACCTTGAAATCGGCGAATTTAAGGCCACTGGCGGTTGAAATCACCACTGTGCGATCGCTGGGCTTGATTTCGCCTCGGGCCGCTAACTTTTCAACTGCGGCAAGCGCAACGCCGGTGTGTGGACACGTAAATAAGCCAGCAAGATCGGCGCGTGCCGAAGCATTGGCTAATTCGTTTTCGGTCGCAATTTCGACGACGCCGTCATACGCCTTGAGGGTGCGCACGGCTTTGGCAAAACTAATTGGATTGCCAATTTGGATCGCTGATGCCAGCGTGGTTTGGGCTTTGACCGGCTCCAGCGGCGCCCAGTTGTTGCGATAACTGGCGTACAGCGGCGCAGCGTGCGCGGCCTGGGCGACACAGATGCGGGGCTTTTTGTTGATCACGCCGGTGGCCAGCAACAGGTCAAAACCGGCGCCGAGCGCTGCAACATTGCCGAGATTGCCGCCGGGAATCACTACCCATTCCGGTACGTCCCAGCCGAGTTGCTGGGTGATTTCGATCGCTACGGTTTTCTGGCCTTCAAGGCGTAGCGAGTTCATTGAGTTCGCGAGATACACGCCTTCGCGCTCGGCCAACTGCTGGACCAATGCCATGCAGCCGTCGAAGTCGCTGTCGATCGCCAACACCAATGCACCGTTGGCCAGCGGTTGCACCAACTGCGCCGTCGAGATTTTACCGCGTGGCAAGATCACCACGGCGCGAATGCCAGCCGCCGCCGCATACGCCGACAAGGCCGCCGAGGTGTCGCCCGTCGACGCACAAGCGATCGCCCGGACCTGCGCTCCGTCGGTAATCATCTGATTGACCATCGACACCAACACAGTCATGCCCAGATCTTTGAACGAACCACTATGGGAAATGCCGCACTGTTTGACCCAAACATGATCTAGGCCAATATCGCGGGCATAGCGTGGCACTGGCGTCAGGTGGGTCCCGCCTTCGGCCATCGAAACAATATTCGCCGCCTGCAATTGCGGCGCGACCCATTCGTATTTGCCCCAGACCCCAGAATTGTGCGGAGCCGCTATCGCGCGCCAACGCTCATCAAACAGTTGCCGCCACTGCGCACCGGTGCGCTGTTGCAGCGCCGCCACATCGTGGGCAACTTCAAGCAAGTCGCCGCAGCGCGGGCAACGATAGATCACCTGCGACAACGGATAGCGCTCAGAGCAGCCGGCGATGCAGCGAAACTGCGCAGAGAGATTCATGCGTGCATGGTAGCGCAATCTGCGCGCAAAAAGCCGACCCCAGCCGTGGCCTGATACGGGCAGCGCAGCCGCCGCGTAGCCAACCGCGCGTCGCTGGCGGTTTGCCGGTGGACTGGCCTGCTACTTTATCGCTTCTCGGTTTGCGTCATCGCAAAAGGCTGTGATACCAACCCTGCACTGCGAATGTGGTGAAATGGTAGACACGCGAGCTTTAGGTGCTCGTGCTTAACCGCGTGGGGGTTCGAGTCCCCCCATTCGCACGAATCAAGCAGCCGCCAAGGCTGCTTTTTCGTTGTGTACGATGATGCTCAGCGCAATTTTGCGCTCAACAGCGCGGTCCGCAGCACAAACTGCTCCAGACACTTCGGACAGGTGATCCTACCATCCAACAACGCGAGCTTGGTTGCGAGTTCGTGGTGCCCTGCGTGACGCGCTAGTTCAACAAGTAACGGCAGCACGGCAGCGTCGGTCCACGTCGCAGCTACTGAGGCAACAGCTGTCGGGAGCGGCGAAATTTCAGTGCGTGTGCCGACGACTGATGTCGCTGGGTCCTCAAGGGTCGCGAACATGGTTGCGTTTTCGATAGTGACGTAGAGCTCGACGCCGCATCGTGGCGCCGGACAGCGCGGAGTAAATTCACCATCGATAAAACCATTCATAAGTTCAGCCATCTTCATGCAGCCATGCAGCGCAGCAAGACTTTGCAAGAGGTAGACGAACGTCCCAATCGGAGTTGTCTTGGCCTCGATCGCCCCAAGCACCAGCGGTACAGCGCGGGACAGCGCAGCAACGTAATCTAGGCGCAGATCGTCTGGAATCGGAGCAGCATCCGTCGACATTGCGACCACCCCAACAAAGATTAGATAGTGAGCACGTTTTGAATCCGAGGCGCCGATGCGAGCTGCCTGTTCGACAAGGTACGGGATCGCAGCGTAGGTCGCTGTGTAGACCGTGTCCTGATGACACAACGCGCTCCATACCTTATGCCAGGCTGCCTCTCGGACATCTGCCGACGGGTCCTGCAATGTCCGTAACATATCCGGCACGTCGGTACCGTCGCCGTATGCATGCGACAACGACTGCCACCGTGGGGATGTGAGGGAAAGCACCACGCAACACTAGCAGCAAAGTCACGACTGTCGCACAACGTGGCGCGGGCGCTGCCATCATCGGCGATGCATTGTTGCGCCAAAGCAAGGCAGCTTTGCGTCAGGTTCGTCGCGCGGCGCAACGGACTTGCGGACTTGCGGACTTGCGGACTTGCGGCCTTGCGGCCTTGCGGCCTTGCGGCCTTGCGGACTTGCGGCCTTGCGGCCTTGCGGACTTGCGGCCTTGCGGTCAGATGGATCGACGGTGGGATATGCGTTCTGCCGATAATGAAGGCAAGGCGCGGAAGCGGCGGGCACCGGCCACCCACAAGATGGCAGGTGACTGTGAGTGAGTGTCGAGAGCGCCTGGTTCAAAGGACCCCAAGTGGTTCATTCCGGGCCCTCGCGCTGAGCGCATCACGCCATGCTCGGGTGGCGCGAACGTCATGAGTGAACGGTCACACTGCCATCGCAGGGGGTAGGTGCCTCGACGCTGGCATCATGCCACCACCAAGATCCCGCAGCATCACCAGATCTTCGGTTCGTTCACTCAGACCAGTTGTCCGGTTTTCGGACTTTATTACCCCGAGACGACAGTTTTGCAACTAATTGAGGCAACGAAGCTGATATCTACTTAATCCAGCGACACAGGCACCAGCGGTGCCAGCATTGCTTGCACTCGCGCGCCAGCTTTTGCCGCTAGGTGCGGGTTAGCAAGCAACAGCTTGATCGAAAACGCGCGCATTTCAGCGGCCTGCACAAAGCGCTGATGAATAATAACGTATGGGATTTCGGCCGCTGGTTTGCTGTTAGCCATTTGGATCTTGTCCCTTCTGGATTTTTTTCAAGTGCGGCGATGTCAGTTAGCCTAGCTTTTACACATCACAACCACAATCAAATCTTCGGCGGGATAAACCCGTTGTACCGACGGCCCAGGCAA
>JAYWHS010000419.1:0-4023 GCA_043777635.1 Kofleriaceae bacterium
AGCCAAGGACGGCGCACCGATGCGTTGGCCGACTTTAAGGCCAAACGTATTCAAGTGCTGGTCGCCACCGATGTCGCTGCACGCGGCATCGACATTGTAAGTTTACCGGTGGTCGTCAATTACGATTTACCGCGCTCACCAGTGGACTATCTACACCGGGTTGGTCGCACGGCGCGCGCCGGAGCCACTGGCTTAGCAGTGAATCTGATCACCGCCGAAAACGATGCGCACTTCCGCCTCATTGAAAAGCGTCACAAATTTACGGTGGCTCGCGAACAAATTGTTGGCTTCGAGCCAACTGTGCACACAGCGCCGCCAGGTGACCCACATGGTGGAATCAAAGGTAAAAAGCCCAACAAGAAGGATAAATTGCGCGCGGCTGCGGCCGCAGCGGCCAAAGCGCCCGACTCTTCCAAATCGTAGCGGTACCAGCTCAGCCAAAGCTTGCGTTGGGCCATAACCTGAACGACAATTTGACGGTGACATCGTATTCGCTTGCACTGTTGGGTTGCATAACAGCTTGTAGCTTTGAATCGGCGAACATAGCCAGTGATGCTAAAGCCGCTGACGCGCCGACCAATGACAGTCGCGCTATTGATGCCGCAGTTGTCGACGCTCGCACTGGCGATGCCGCGCCACCGCCGGCGCGGCGTACCAAAAATAATTTGATTGTACGCTACGATTTTAACGAAGCAGCGAACGCCACGACGATCCGCGATGTGTCAGGGGTTTTGCCTGCGGCCGATCTCACCTTGGCGCAAGGGACGATCACGCTCAGTGGTACATCGCTGCGCACCACTGGTGATGCTGCGCTGGTTGACCTTTCACCGACGAATCTCGCCGGCCAACGCATCACCGACGCTTGTAAGGTTAGCAATGCGATCACGGTGGAAGCCTGGATCAATCCCGACGACAACCCCGTCACCTCGCGGTTTATTTCACTCAACAGCGACAGTAGCTTGGATACCAACAACTTCTTCATGCTCAACAGCAATGGCCGTATGCAAGGCACCGTGCGGGTAAGTGCCGCTCCGCAGTTTGGTATTGGTATCAACGACAACAACGGCGTGGCGGTGCAAGTCAAACAGTTCGTCGCGATGCGCTACGGCAACGGTGTGTTTACCCTCGATGTGATTCGCAACAACGCGATAACGTTGCACAAGACATTAAACGCGCCCGGTAATTTTGACTCCTGGAGCAACCAGTTCACATTGGTTGTACTCAATGGATCGCGCTATGCCGACAATCGCGATACCCGGCCGTTCGCTGGTGAAATTTACTCTATCGCCGTCTACTGCCGCGCACTTTCCGACGACGAAGTGGCCAAAGACGCATCGCTAGGATCAGAATCACTATAGCTCCAGCGCTGCTCGGCACTGGTTAAGGCAGTGGTACCAATCGCAATTCTGCGCGCCACGCCTCGCTGTTGCCAAGCTGGCCTTCGCCATTTTCACCCCAGCACCACAAACTGCTGTCGAACTTTTGGCCACACGTAAAAAAATCGCCGGCATCAACCGAAACCCAATCGCTGTCGCTGCCAATTTGCACCGGCTCGCGCGCTGAAGGTTGCGCATTGTTGGCCAATTGACCACGACGATTATCACCCCAACACCACATGGTTCCGCCAGTATCAGAAGTACCGACGGTGGTAACGCCACACGTATGCAACGCACCGAGCGCGAGTTGCTGCCACGATTTTACTGGCCTCACCGCCACCGGCTTAACTTGCAAGCTCAGTGTACCGTCGCCAAGCTCGCCGCGCAGGTTACGTCCCCAACACCACGCGCTGGCATTTTTTGAGATGGCGCACGTATGGTTACTGCCTGCGAATAGCTGAACAAAGGTTTCGTTGGTGGGAATACTTGGGTTGACTTGGACGTCATGGATGGCGGTATCGCCGCCGCTAAGTTGGCCAAATGTGTTGTCGCCCCAGCAATACCAATACAGTCCTAGATAGATGCCACATGCATGGTTGCCACCAACGGCAATCAATTGAAAACCATTGGTAAATGTAGGCATAGCTACGGTAGCAGATGGCGTTGGCCGCACCGCTTGGCCGAAATTGTTGGCACCCCAGCAGTACGTGTCGCCACTAATACGGCCACACGCATGCCTACTTATGGTTAGCTCGGTGTACCCATTGGTCATCGCCTGTGTGGGCATTTGGAATATTTGTGGTGCCACAACACCGTGGCCAAACTCACCGGTGATCGCCGTACCCCAACACAACGTGTTGCCGCCAAGCACCGCGCAGGCCGTGCGAGCCCCAACAGCAACCAAGCTTACCTCGCCCGGGATAACCACCGGATTCGGCGCTTGCAGCGACGCTGCAACATTATTGCCCATCTGAAACGAACGACCATTGCCCCAACATTGAACTACCCCAGCCAACAAACCACAGGCGGTACTACCAGTGACCGAAAATGATTGCCAAGGTCCGGGCAAGCTCGTCGGATCATGGATTGGCACCTGTATGCCTAGCTGCCCTTCGTTGTCACCGCCCATACATGCAAGTTGCTGTTTATCGTCGATAGCACAGCTATGTTTTTGCCCAAGCGCAAAACTGGTCCAGCGTTGTTCGCCATTGGTCGCCATCTGCACCGGCGAACGAGCCTGCGTTAATGATGAAAACTGACCGAGTTGGCCGTACATGTTGTTGCCCCAACACCACCACTCGCCGGAATCACGCTTAATGCCGCAGGCATGCTCGCCCCCGACAGTAAATGCGCCCCATTCAGGATCGCTGCCGGCCGCCAAGGCTTTTTGTGAGGTTGGAGCTGCCTGCCCATTGCCAAATTCGCCGTTGAGGTTGGCCCCCCAACAGCTGGCAGTGCCGTTCGCTTTTACTCACACGTAGTGTTTTCATAGGTGGTAATCGACGCCCATTCGCGTTCATTTGGAAATGCCTCGACCGGGATCGTGACATTTATCGGTGTAACGTTGGCGTCGACCTGTCCGACGTTATTGCTACCCCAACACCACAACGATTGATCGGTGCGGAGGCCGCAGATGTGCGCACCACCAACCGTCACAGCTCGCCACGTATCGACGCCAACTTGGAGTGGAACCAATGCATCTTTCTGTTGCTCCGGCACACCGAGTTGATTTTGTGAATTGTCGCCCCAACAGTAGAGATGTTGATCGGTGTCAATGGCACACGTGTTGCCGTTGGCGGTATCCACGAACGTAAAATTCCGATCGGTTACCCGCTGCACCGGGCCGCCGGTGATCTGCGAATTTATACCCAGTTGACCGCTTTCATTTTTGCCCCAACACCACAGGGTGTTATCGACGCGAATACCGCAGGTATGAAAACCACGACCCGAAACCATGCGCCACTTCTGCTCGTTGACTTTACTAGCGAGTGCATTGCGAATGGTATCGGGTTGACCGAGCTGACCAAAACGATTACTGCCCCAACACCATAAGCCGCCGTTGGTATCGATGGCGCAGGTGTGTTCGACACCCGCGGTCACCGTGGCCCAACCTAGTGCGGATGCATCGGGCGCAGGTGCCTCGGTGAAAACCAAATTACAGCTGCCAACTATCAGCAGTAGCCACATGCCAAGCAGCGAACGCATTAACCTTAGTATCAAGGACCCAGGACGTAGGGTCAACAACCTGCACCAGCACACCGCGATCTGGTTGCCTCTATCACTGCGCCAACCTCCGTGACCTACAGCACCCGACGTGGCGATACCACCGCATTCGCTAACAGGAGGCCACCGACCAGGGCGGTGGCCGAGATGAACATAGCAAACATGGTATCGACCCCCGACACCGTGTCGCGCGCCAACATAGAATTCATGCCGCGAAAACCCAAGCTACCCGGTACCAGCAGCAACACCGCGGGAACCAAAACAACTTGGGCGGTGCGATGCAGGATTCGTGCATACAGATTGCCGAGACATCCCAGCGCTAGCGCACCGACGAGTACCCCGAGTTGTGGGCCGAGCCAACGCGAACCATAACGCGTGCCAATATAACCAACTGCACACGCTGAGATAATCCAACCAAATACCC
>JAYWHS010000420.1:0-4017 GCA_043777635.1 Kofleriaceae bacterium
GGCCATGGATGGGCGCGGCGCAACCACGAGAATCGGCGCGGAGTCGCGCAGCGGTTCGGTTAGCGGCAACGGTATTTCCTGCACACCCGTTGATTCCACCACGGGCCGCTGGGCTGCTTCGGCCGAGACTGGAATTGGCAAGGCCATGTCATTGAGGCCGCGTTGCTTGCGAATATCGAGCATGCGCTGAACGATGCTCCGACTCTCTTTGGTAATCCGGGTTAACTCGACCACCATGCCGAAGGTTGATGTTGGCCGTTTTGCATCGAATGGACGTACCGCGAGTACTTTGCCAATTCCAACGAGTGCCGTTTTGTCGTTGGCAATGCGCAACTCAAACCGGACTTCACTGCCGACGTCGCGGGTACTTTTGGTCGGCAAAAAAACTGCGGTACGGCCGACGTTGATCGCGTATTTCTCAACGAACATATCGATCGTGTCATAGCGCAGCTTGATGCGGACAATGACTGAGCCGGGTTCCACGTCGTAATTGTACCGTGGCCTTTGCGGGTTTGCCGGCTTAACGCACAAATTGCTCAGCAATTTTAGGCGTTGGTTTCGACCCACTGCCGGGCGGTATCGAGCGCGGCTGGCAGCGCTTGCAGGTCTTTGCCGCCGCCTTGGGCCATGTCTGGCTTACCGCCGGCCTTACCACCGAGCTTTTCAGCGACCGCAGCCAGCAATTTGCCAGCATTGACACGATCAGTGAGGTCTTTGGTGACCATGGCGATAAGTTTAATATCGCCGGCTGCGCTGGTGCCGGCTAACACCAGCACGCCCGAGCCCAGTTTATCGCGCAGTTGATCGCCGGTGTCCCGCAGCACTTTGGAGTCTTCTACTTCGACCGCAACCGCTAAAACTTTGATGCCTTTGATCATCACGGCTTCGGCCAAAATATCGCGTCCGCCACCGCTGGCCGCCATCTTGCCTTTGAGTTTTTCAAAGTCCTTGGATAGCGCTTTGCTGTCGGCCAACAGTTTTTCAACCCGTGCAGCTGACTCAAACGGCTGACTCTTGAGACGATCACTGATGTTTGCTAATTCGTCTTCGATCCGACGCACATATTCTACCGCACCGGCGCCGGTGACCGCTTCAATTCGGCGCACCCCTTGGGCGACGCCAGATTCCGATACCAGCTTGAATAGGCCGATGTCGCCAGCACGGCGTACGTGGGTGCCGCCGCAAAATTCGAGCGATTCGTTACCGATCGAGACCACCCGTACGGTGTCGCCGTATTTTTCACCAAACATCGCGACAGCGCCTTTTTGTTTAGCCGCTTCAATCGGTAGCACTTCGATAGACGAATCACGGTTGCTGCGAATTTCGGCATTGACCCAGTCTTCAACGTGGCGACGTTGGTCGAGGGTCATCGGCGAAAAATGCGCAAAGTCAAAACGCAAACGATCGGCTGAAACCAGCGAACCTTTTTGCGCAACGTGGTCGCCGCAATACTTCTTCAACGCCAAGTGCAGCAAGTGCGTCGCAGAGTGGTTGGCGCGAATGCGATCGCGCCGGCTGCCATCCACGGCAAATCGAAACGTCGGGGTTGCGCCGCTGCGCAACGAAACCGCGCCGCGTTTGACCGTGCCGAACAATACATGCATTGATCCTGCCGGTTTTTTGGTGTCGGTGATGTCGATTTCGCAACTGCCATCGACCGCAGTCACGGTGCCGGCATCACCCGTTTGGCCACCCGATTCTGCGTAGAAGCTGGTCTGGTCAAAGACCAACGCGACGCTTGCGCCGACGCTGGCATGCTCGGTTTGTTCGCCATCGACCACCATCGCCCGTAACTTGCCTTCACCGGCGAGTGATTCGTAGCCGATGAATGTTGTCGACAAATTGTTGGCCAGGGTTTTGTACACACCCGAAACCGCTTCTTGATCGGAACCGCCAAAGCGGCTGAGTTCTTTGGCTTTGGCCATCGCTTGGTCGAAGGCTGCTTTATCGATCGTGAAGCCGCGTTCACCAGCGACGATTTCGGTGAGGTCATCGGGAAAGCCAAAGGTGTCGTAGAGCGTGAATACAGTTTGACCCGGGAGCTTTTTGCTGCCGGCTTTGCTCAGTTCGGTGAACTCTTGGTCGAGCATCGCCAACCCGCGATCGAGCGTGGCGCGGAAACGTTTTTCTTCTTCCAGAGCTACTTCATGGATAATACTGCTGCGTTCGCGCAGTTCTGGATATTGCGCCGACATCTCTTCGATGACTTTGCCGCACATATGATGCATGAACGGTTCGGTGATACCGAGTAATTTGCCATGGCGCACCGCACGGCGGAAAATTCGGCGCAGTACATATTCCCGGCCGGTTTTGTCAGGAAATACGCCGTCAGCAATTAAGAACGACGCACAGCGAGCATGGTCGGCAATGACGCGCATCGAAGTATCAGCGTCGGCATGGTCACCATAGGTTTTTTTGGCCAAGGTTGCAGCGGTTTGTAATAGCGGCACAAATAAGTCGGTTTCATAGTTCGACTTTTTACCGTTCATCACGGCGGTGACGCGTTCAAGGCCAGCCCCGGTATCGATCGACGGTGCCGGCAAGGTGAACAGTTCACCGCCTGGCGTGCGCCGCTCGAATTGCATAAACACCAAGTTCCAAATTTCCAACCAGCCCGGCCAACTAGCTGGGTCGGCCGTTGGTGAACGGGGCTTTTCGCCAGGCTTGCCATCGACGAAATAGTGAATTTCAGTACACGGCCCCATGGGGCCGGTGTCACCCATCATCCAGAAATTGTCTTTGACGCCGAGGCCAATGATGCGGTCATCGCTGAGTCCGGTCACATCTTTCCAAATCGCCCGGGCTTCGTCGTCGGGGCCAACCCCCAGCGCTGCATCGCCGCCGAAAACCGTGATGCACAATCGATCTTTGTCGATGCCGTACACTTCGGTGAGCAGTTTCCACGCCCATGCTACTGCGTCTTGCTTGAAGTAATCGCCAAATGAAAAATTGCCGAGCATTTCAAAGAAGGTGTGATGCCGTGGGGTTTTGCCAACTTCGTCAAGATCGTTGTGCTTGCCGCCGGCACGCACGCACTTTTGCGCAGTGGTAGCCCGTTTGTAGCTGCGTTTTTCCGCGCCAGTGAACAGGTCCTTGAACGGCACCATGCCGGCATTGGTGAATAGCAACGTTGGATCATTGGTCGGGACCAACGATCCTGAACTCACCACTTCATGGTGTTGCGCTGCAAAAAAATCGAGAAACGCTTTGCGAACTTCGGCGGCCTTCATAGGCTCGGGAAGCTAGCACATTCGAGCAGTTAGTACGTGAATCCAGCGGTCGCGACGCCACCCAAATAGGTGTCTCGGGCGGCGGTAACGTCAACATCCATGTCCATGTCGCGCATCGTGGTTTTGTCGCCTTGGCCTTTGAACGTGAAGCCCACGGTCGACAGGCTAACTCCGGCGTGAACAAAGATGGCTTTGGTCACTAGGTAGTCAACACCGGCTTCCAGTTCAAGGCCCAGCACTTTGGCGGGGCCGTATTGATTGGTGTTCTGAATCTGGCCGGTTTTACTAATGAGCATGGCGCCAAAGCCCGCGTTCACGGCAAGCTTCGGACTGATCGGATAAATGGCGCTTAACGAAGGGTCAATGCTTGAATATGCGACGTTGGGCAAGTCGATTGCGCCATCGGGCAGTCCGGTGGTGGAGAGCGCGAATTTTTTGCTGCTGTAACGCAGCCCAGCGGTGACGACGGGGGCCGTGACGCCAGCGCCAAACGCGTGCCGAAATACAGCACCGATGGTGAAGCGTTGCGAGGTGGTGGCAACTTTAGCGGATTTGGTCGCCATGCCATCGAGAAACTCAACCGAGGATTGCAACTTGAGTACTCGATCAAATCCGATGGCCAAGCCGATGTCTTTGATGATGCCTTTGCGTTTGTGGCCGATGGCCATCGGGAAAATTGTTACGTCAAGGTATGCCGCTGGCGCTGGCGGGCCTTTGTATTCCGCTGGCTGGTTCTCGGCCGGCAGCGATGACGTAAATGACATCGTGCGCCGCATAAATGACAAGC
>JAYWHS010000421.1:0-4010 GCA_043777635.1 Kofleriaceae bacterium
GCTTTGTTCGCATACTGCGCCCAGGGCTGCCGCGCCGCGACGATCCCCGCATTCGGGACCGCGACAAATTGAAAGCCGAAAGCTCGGGGTACCCATGCGCTAGGGTTACGCGCCCAATCTAAGGTTGTCAAACGCTTACATTGGTTCTCCGCAATGCGATTTGGACCAGGATTTACTTTTTACGCAACGCGGTTGTAATTGCCTGCGCCAATTGCCGGTCTGTGCGGCGATCATCGGCTAGCGAGCGCAACAGCTCAACTTCCGGCGCGCCGCCGCGCAGCAGCGCATTGATAATTGCCAATCGCCACGGTTCGTCGCTGGTGGTGTCCGGATCGCCACGATATGCCAAAATATGCGCTCGCAATGCTGAAATTTCACGACCAGCACCAATCGCCGACATGGCATCAATTACATTATCGAGATCGCCGCTGCTGGTGGCCGGATCTTCGAGGTGAGCAGCCAACGCCACAACTGCTTTTTGAGCAAGCCCTGCATCGATTTTTGCCCCAACGAGCCCGGCCATGGCGCGTGCTACGGGGCCCAACGCAGCGGCCTCCGTGCCTTGAACATAGTCAGTGTGCAAGGCCAGCGCATCGACGAAGGCAGGCAAAGCACTCACATCTTTGCGTCGCACTAGAATATCGACAACCTGGTCTTTGAGTTTCATGGCCACCCGTGGCTCAGCGAGAATGCCGAGCAGCTCGGCGGTAACTTCGGCGCCGGTTTCTTTGGCCAACGCAGCGACGGCAAGTTCTTTAACTGCATCAAAACGCGCGTCGCGATCTTTGGCAATCGCGACCAAGGCTGCACGCGTCGTCGCGACTTCAGCGGTGCCGGTGGGCAACCAACCATCAGCATCAAACGTGGCGCCAGCCAGGGTGACATTACCCAAGCCCAAATCGAGCCGCTGCACTACCCCGCCGGTGTTTGGATCGAGGGCGACCAGCTGACCATTCACTGCAATGGCAAGCAGTGCTGGCCCGACATGTTCGCTGGCCACCAATTCAACGCGGGGATGGCTGTACACCCAGCGCAAGGTGCCATCTTGGGCGTAGTCAAAAAGATAGCGAAAGTAGTGGACCGTTGCGTGCGGCAATTCAAAGGCACCCCGGGCCGGGCCACGCCACAATAAGCGGGTGCGATCCGCTGCCGAATACGTCGTTTCAATGCTCGAATACGCGTCGACGCCCCACGTCGCACGGCTAAGTTGCGGAGGGATTTTGATGGACACAAATGACGACTCGGCGCGGCGGCCAGCCGCAGCTTTGTCATCGAGGCGAATCATGCCGCGCTTGGAACCGAAATATGCGGCGTCGCTGGTAGCGCGCAGAATTGCCACTTCATCTTCAAGCCCACGCAAGCGCGCCAGTGGTTTACCGTTGGAAATATCTAATAAATTGAGCCATTGGCTTAAAAACGGCACCAGCACCACGTCGGCCTGGATGACCGGCGCACCGAGCTTTCCTTCAGATTCGCTACTCCAACCGCTACCGCCATTGCGAGCAGCAAAGCCCTCGACTTGCCAGGTTGGTTTGCTGCCGCCGCGTTGGGTAACTGCAACCACATGGTTGGCCGCAGCGGCAACCCCAACGAGACTGCCCGTGATGCCGACTTTCCAACGTACCGCGCCGGTTGCTAACTCGCGAGCGACCAACTCTTTGCCTTCCAAGCTCACGACATAGTCGTTGCCGATCGCGATTCGCGAGGTGACATCGGCGGCAACGCGCCACACCAGTTTTTGCTTGGTTAAGTCAAATGCTGCCAAGAATTTTGGCGCGCCGCCAGTGACGACCACCATCGCATCGCCAGCGCTATTGCGCGCAACGGGCGCAGGTGCAGCAGGATGCGCAGCGAGGACTGCGGTTAGTTGGGCTTGGCTGTTGTCGTCGGACATCAACCCAAACGCGGATGGTCCACTACAACTGATGCTGACACCGAGCAACGCTCCGAGCAGTGCCCAGCGCTGGGTCAGGTAGGCTGACCGTGACGATGCCATAACTAGTTGCCTCCCATACGTTTTTCAACGATCGATTCGGCTTCTTTGCGCGATTGCCGCGGTGGATTTTTCGGAGTTGATTCAATGTAGTCGGACAACACCACGATCGCATCGTTCGACGCAATTTTACCGATTGCCGCAACCACCTGGACTCTTGCGGTATCTGGGCCGAAATCATCTCGCTTGAGCATGGTACCCAGGCAGGTTGCCAACGCCTCATCGGGGACTTGCCCCAGTTTTTCGCTTATGGCGCGAGCCATTTCAACATCCGCCAGTTGACCGAGCGCCACCGCTGCCGGAAGTTCGCCCTTTTCAAGTAAGGTCAGCAACGCTGGCACGGCATCGCGCAAACGGACTTTCGCGATCGCCGCCGCCGCGGCAGCCCGAACTTTTGATTGGCTGTCGCTTAACCCTTTCACCAAGGCGAGTTTGGCCTTGGGGTCCGGATACGTTGCTAGTGCACCCAACGCAGCACTGCGAACGAGCACACTGCGATACGTTGCATACCGTGCAATCACTGCGGCATCGGCTGGCGCCGGGTGCGCCGTGAGTGCGGAAAGTGCAGCGAGCACAACCAACGGATGCGGCCCAAAGGCCAGCCCGTCAAGAATTGCGTCATGGGCCGCCGCTGAATCAAGTGTGCCGAGTTGGGTCATGGCTTTGACCGCAGCATCGGTGTCACCGCTGGACAGTGCGGCGATGGTGACTCCGAGGTCCAGCTTTGAGTCTGCACCCTTGGGTTTGCCGGTGCCGGCATGACTCTTTGTGCTCTGGCCAACCAGCAGCATCGACGCGACCCCTACAACCCAACACAATTTGTCTATTCGCATGAAATATCTCCAACGCTCGTAGGTCACGCCCGACCAGCAAACAGCCGGACGTCAGATTTGGCTACGGACGGCGTGGTAGCAGACCAACCGGCACTCTGGCAACAGCTTGCGAGGAGCCGTCCGTTGAGCAAGGTTCCGTGGTGCGCCCCGGGCCTGTGCAACCGAGGGCTGTAGTCGGGGACATTCCGGCAACCGCTGAGCGGCGGCGGGAACCTAGGCCACGTCGTCTTCATCGACATCGTCGCGGTTGGTGTCAATGTCGTATTTGCGGAGCAGCTTGTGAAGATATTTTCGGTCCATGTCGGCATCGCGCGCAGCTTTGGAGATATTGCCTTCGGCCCGACGCAGCAGCCACGTCAAATAACGCCGTTCAAATTGCTCGGTCCAGCGCTCTTTGGTGTCACGAAATGACAACTCCGGCGAAAAGGTCATCTGTTCGCCACCTTTGCCGGGCGACGATGGATTGATCGGCAGCAGCAAGACATCGGGATCGCCCCCAAGGGCCAACGCGCGCTCAACTACATTGCGCAGCTCACGCACATTGCCCGGCCAATCGTGGCGCAGCATCGCAGTGCGGGCGCTGTCGCTGATCGATCCGGCCGTGCCGCCGAGGGCGAGTACAAAACAATCCACCAGCATCGAGATGTCTTCGCGGCGGTTACGCAATGGGGGCGACACGATCGGCACGACATTGAGTCGAAAAAATAGGTCTTCGCGAAACTTACCCTTTTCCACCTCAGAGCGCAGATCTTTTCGGGTTGCAGCGATGATCCGCAAATCAACTTTGGTTATTTTGCTACCGCCAACCCGACGTAACTCCCGGGCTTCGAGCACGCGCAACAGCTTGGGTTGCAGTTCGAGCGATAGCTCGCCAATTTCGTCAAGGAAAACCGTGCCGCCAGTGGCCAACTCAAAGGCCCCTGCCCGCGCTGAAATCGCACCGGTAAACGAACCTTTTTCGTGCCCAAACAGTTCACTTTCGATGAGCGAACTGGAAACCGCACCGCAATCGACGACGACAAAAGGCCCCTGGGCGCGGCGCGATAACTGATGCAAGGTGCGCGCAATGACGTCTTTACCGGTGCCAGTCTCGCCGCCAATCAGCACAGTAGCGTCGGTGGGAGCGATTTTCTCGATGAGCCCAAAGATCTCACGCATGACCAGCGACCGACCAACGAGATCGC
>JAYWHS010000422.1:0-4010 GCA_043777635.1 Kofleriaceae bacterium
CGCTTTTGCGATTCAATGCAATGATAACGCGTGCGCAACCTGCCACTTCGTTATGCCTGAACTGACGTCCGTTCGATGCGACGATCAGGCACCAACCACAAGGCCGCGACGGCTACGTAGAGCGCGACGGCCGCCCATGTCCATACAAATGCCAGGGCAATGCCTGCGATGTAGCCAACCACCGAGATCAGACCTTTAACATCTTTGCCAATTGCGCGCTGCAAGTGCGAACCGGCACCATGCAACCCAATAAGTGCTCGCACTAAAATGGCGTACGCGACACCACACATCAACAAAATGAATCCATACGCTGCGGTCGGTAAAACAGCTGAGTAATGCTCACCAAACCAGCCAGTCACCAACGGTAATAACGACAACCAAAATAGCAAATGTAAATTGGCCCACAACACGCTGCCGCTCACCTGCTTAGCTGCTTGAAATAGATGGTGGTGATTGTTCCAGTAGATCCCAACGTACACAAAACTCACCGCGTAACTAATGAGATGCGGCACCAACGAGCGCACATCATGCCAATCGGGGCCGTGTAATTTTAGTTCCAAAACCATGATGGTGATAATGATCGCAATAACCCCATCGCTAAACGCTTCAAGCCGACTCTTATGCATAGCCAGACCTTAACCCAGCTCGACAGCGGCACCCGAACCAACGAATCAATTTCCTTCGGTGCCAAGTAGCTAGTGCTACTCGCACGCAGCAGCGATCGCTTTAGGCGCAAATATCGTTGGTGTACGGTCGCGAAAGAGGGTTTCTAAGAAACATCGATACTGATATTTTACAGCTGGCAACTGAATGAAAATGTTATGCGGATCGGCAATGCCATCGCCCTTGTACTGTACCGCCACTGACGTAGTGGTCACGCCATTTTGGCTGCGATTACCTTTCACGGGATAATTTTTGGCCGGATTCAAGCTATCAAGTGCCAAGGCCTCGGCAGTTTCTGGCCACACTTGTTCGCCAGCCAGATGATTGCCGTACGCCAGCGTTGCAGCGTCGAAGATTGGATTTGGAAAATACTTATCGTTTTCGCCGATCGGTTGATAAACATGGCGCGCTGGTCCATCGTCGAATGGGCGCCGAGCTAGCCGCGCCATCGAAGCACCAGGCTCGGCGATTTCCCAGCCGATGCCTAACAATGCCAGCGATGGGTGTACAAACGTAAACGTTTCAGCGTCGACCCGCAGCACGCCGGCCAACAACGACGCAGCGTCGGGAAAAATCGCCGTATTCAAGATCATCAACGGCCAAAAGCCACCGGCACCAAACGGCGTGAAGCCTTTGTAACGCGGCTCAACTGCGCCAATCATGTTGGTGTACATGCCACCCATCGAGTGGCCACCCGCAGCCAAACGCTCGCCATCAAAGAAATATTCGGTAACGCCGATCGGCAGATTGACGCCGGTACAGTTTGCTAACGTCGTCGCTGGAATCCGTACTTTCAAGAGCGCATCAAGTAATAACCGCTGCTCAATAACCCCTTGCTGAAACGTAAATGGAAACGCTGGCAGATTGTTGATATTCAAATACTGATAGTCGGTGGCACCAGGTAATCGCTCAGGATTGAGCGGCAACGCCGCCGCAGCGGCGGCAATGTTCGAATGCGCCACCACCCAGCCCGGACCTTTACCGGCTTCCCAGTCGCCGCCACGAACTTGCTGCGCACCGAGATCAACAAGATCAACCGCCAAGCCACCCGAGCCATGGAAGTAGTGAAACAACGGCCAACCAGTAGTCGGCATGGTGGCCCGCGGAATCGTGATGTGCAGCGGCACCGTTTGTTGGCCTTGTTTAATCGGCACGTTGTCAGCATCGAGCAAGATCCGACCTTCACTGTTAAACGGCGGCGTACCGGTTTGAAACTGCGGCATCGTCACGGTCGCGGTGAGTTGGCAAAAACCTTCATGTGAACCAAGGCCCGATCCATTATCGATTGCAGCGAGCGCTAAGTTATCGATTTGCACTGGATGTTTACTCAGCACCGATAACGACCGCCAACCCATGACCGCGACTTGATCGCCGGTGGTAAACACCGTTGCGACCAACACTGCGGCGCGATCGACGACGATTTTATCCAAGGCTGGCCACAACGGTTCAAACAGTGCTTTCGCCGCCGGGCCGCGGCGGCCACTCGGTGTGCCACCCTTGGCCAGCGTTGCAAATGCCGACGGTACCGCCACCAGCGGAGCTAACGACTTTTGCAAGACGATCGCATATTTGGTGTTAGCGCGCAGCACGATGCCAGGTCGCGGTGCCACTGCAATGAGCGCCGGCGCGGTGTAATCGTCGACCGGTAAAAGCTCAGCCACAACTGGAAACAACCGACCGATTTCTGGCGATGCCGGGTCGATATCGACTAAGAGAATCGGGCTGGTTGGCGCTGCAGCGATCATGTCGTTGAGGCGCAGGGCTGGCGCTGTACTGACATCCGTGAACCGAAACCATGCCACCGGCATCACCGGGAAACCTTTGCGGTCAGCGGCCGATGACAATAGATCTTGTACGATCAGCAATTTGTCGTCATTGGGGAAACCAGCAAAATCAATTTTGCCGTCGGCGTTGAGCCGTAGATCTAACGGGAACGGCAAATCCCAAAACGTCTTGCTATCGAGCTTGCTGCCTAGATCAAATGCCACCGTGGCAGCGGCATCACCATCATCGCCACAGCCTGCGCCAGACCAAAGCAGCGCAACGACCAGCGTCACAGTCAGAAGATTCTTGGCCATGCTCAGCGTGTAACACAGCTGTCCTTGGCGTTGAATGTGAGGAAATTATCGGCAGCGGCGCACGCAACCGCGATGATCAACCGCGCTACTGTATCGGTGTGATTCATGCAATTTTGCTGGCCTTCGCGTTGGCCATGGACGCCACGGCAGTAGCGCTAACCCGCGGTCTAGTAGGCGCGCGCCGCGAAATTCTCATAGTGCCCGTGCTATTCGGCGGTTTTCAAGCTGGTATGGCCGGTTTAGGCCTGGCTCTAGGCACCGCTGGTCAAGGATTTTTTGGCAACGCCAAATTGTGGATCGCTTCAGGATTATTAACGATTTTGGGTATTCGCGTGGTGATGGGCGGATTAAAATCCAAAGCTCACACCGGACATCCAGCAGGTTCGGCCGAGCTAGCGGCGACCACGTCCCTTGTCGTTTTAGTCACGCTGTCGTTCGCAACCAGTATCGATGCCGCCGCCGCTGGTGCTACCCTTCCGACACTTTCAGTTACTCCAACAATTTCGCTTAGTTTGATTGGCCTAGTCACGTTGGCCTGCAGCGCCGCGGCGATTCTGACAGGGCGAAAACTCCGGCTGCGGACCAGCGGCAGCAATAAACATTGGTTCGAAATTGCCGGTGGCATGGTGCTGCTCGGACTTGCAATCAAGACAGCGTACGACGCCGCAACCCTCTAGCTTTGATGTAGGTGCTCACGCCTGAATGGGCGTAACCCGCAGCCTACCTGGCACTCCCGCTTCACTCCCGTTTAAAATTCTCCCAGTATTCACTAACTTGTTGATAATAGTGATTTATCTCCAGGTCGTAGTTTGACAGCTGACGACTCGGTTGCTATCTTATCGAGACGTAATTGGACTGCCGGTGACAACGCCACTAGTGCGCCTGCCTAGCAGTCTATCTTAGTTGCAATTGATTCCATTGAGGACGACTTGAAACTCCAATTTTCCGTAGGCGACAAAGCGGTGTATCCCGTTCACGGGGTTGCGGAAGTCGTAGCCGTTGAAGACCGCGAGCTTGGCGGTTCCAAAATTGGCGTCTATGTACTTAGAGTCCTCGAAAACGGGATGAAATTGATGGTGCCAACCACCAATGCAACTACCGTCGGCTTGCGCGAAATTATCCCAGCCAAAGAAGTCAAAGAAGTTTACGCGATTCTTAAATCACGCGATGTGCCGCGCGATACGCAAACCTGGAATCGCCGCTACCGCGAGTACATGGAAAAAATCAAAACTGGCAGCATCTACGAAATCGCCGAAGTCATGCGTGACC
>JAYWHS010000423.1:0-4008 GCA_043777635.1 Kofleriaceae bacterium
TTGCCGAAGAATTCACCCGCGCTTCCGGTCTCACATACACGAGTATGCTCCGGTCCGGTTCGCACTCCGCCTTGCAGATGGGCTTCCTCACTCGTTTAACACCATCCTCCTAGGTGACGTAGTGGGCGCGACGAGGGCTGCGCTTGCCGCTAACTAAGGCCGCTTGGCGCGGGCGCACGCTGGTTCAAAACCTCGTCGACAAGCCCAGGAAAAATCTGCCAACGCGGCTTCAAGATTACCGCGCTTTTCAAATGCCTGGCCACGAGCTACGCGCCACGCCGGATCTTCGTCGTGGTTGATCGCCTCGGTCAAGTCGCGAATGGCTCCGGCGTAGGTAGCATCGGCGATTTGCGCGATGCCGCGTAGGCCGATCCAGCGCCATGCCTTGGGATGGTTGGCGACGGCGAGTTCACAGGCCGCAGTTGCGCCGACCATTTCGGCAGCACCCATGTACTGACATAACGCGTCTTCGGCTTGGCCCCATGCCGGTTGCAATTCTAAGGCGTGTTGCGCTGACGCAGCGGCAGCGGCCGCCGGTTGAGTTTCCGCCAACGCCAGCCAGCCGGTCGCCGTGATCGGTGTGGTGGCAGGCCGGGCGGGGTTCCCTGTGACTGAACCGGTGGACGCATTGTTCTGGTCGACACGGTCCAGCGCACGGTTGAACGTCGATGCCAATGTGCCAACCATCGCTAGCGCAGTTTGATTTTCTGCGGCTTGTTGGGCGACGACCGTGGTTGACAGTGGTGGTCGCGAGCCGCTTGCACCCGCCCACGGATCTTGAGGTTTGGTCCGTGGCCAAGCCACCCATCCGCCAACTGCGCTGGTCGCCACGACCGCAGCGGCGAGCGCGACGTGGCGTCGGCCGAGGCGTCGTTGTGGTTGGGTTTGGCTTGGCAACGCAGAGCCCTTAGTCAGATCGTCGGTCGCACTATCGGCGCTGGCCGTCGACGCATCTTTTGAGCCCAGTTCCGCCGGCGTGGCCAACGCTGATGATGGGACAACCGGTTGGGCTGGCAGGGTGTGCACTGATTCGAGGCTATGAACGAAATCGCGAAACGGTTTGGCTTGTTCAAGCGAGCGCGCGTAGGCCAAGCCACGGTCACAATGCGCTAATGCAGCAAACGGCCGTTGCATGGCTTGGGCGCGCTTTGCGGCATCAAGTAATTCTACCAATCGTTGCGCGGTACGCTTAGCGATAAATCCGGCAGCGTCGGCGCAATAATCGACGAGTTCGGCGTGCGCCCGTGCTGCGCTTGTTGTCGAATCTTCGGAGGGCCATGCCAGCTCGCGATCGATTTCGGAGAGCAGGGCACTGGCGGTCGGTCGTTGCAGCGGATCGCGTGAAAGGCAACGCGCGACCAACTCAGCAGTGGTTGCAGCGGTGCGCCGTTCAATTTCGCCAACAGGTACAAATGCACCCGCTAGTGCGGCCGAGACTTCTTCCGATGCGCGTTCGCGTGCAAAAGGCCGGCGGCCCGTGATCCATTCATAAAGCATCACTCCGAGTGCAAAAATATCGGCCGATGCAGCGACGGCGCGTCCTTCGATCTGCTCGGGCGCCATGTACCCAACCGTGCCAGCTGCCGCGCCGGTATCGGTATGTTTGGTCATGCCGTCGCGAAACGCCAAGCCAAAGTCGATCAATACCAGCTGAGCGTTATCGGTGACCATGACGTTTTCGGGCTTTAGATCGCGGTGGACATAACCGGCAGCATGCAGGGCCGTAAGTGCCGCCACCAATGGCCGCGCCAGTAGCAGCCCAACGTCTGGGCCTAGATTGTTCGTGGTCTGCGGTTGCGAGGTAGCGCGGACATCCCACGTTGCATCGCCACGCGGGCCCCGTTGGCTGGCAAATCTGCGGCGAAGATTACTGCCATGCAGCAGCGGCATGACCAAATACGGTCCGAGTTCGTCGTCGAAACCATGATCTAACAACGGCACAATGTGTGGGTGTGCAAGTTCGCCAAGTGCTCGCACCTCGCGTCCGAACCGGGCTCGCGCTGCATTGTCAAAGTCGGCACTGGGCCCAAGAATTTTCACCGCAACGACGCCGGTAGGGCCGTGTGCGCGATACACTTGGCCCACGCCGCCTTCGCCGAGCCGCTCGGCAAAGCGATATGCTCCAACCTCTATCGAAATCGCGCGTTCCATGTCCGGCTTTACGCTTCTTATCACATTGTCACCGGGCGCTACGCCGATTCGTCATCCGCTGCACAAGCGGATCACGTCGCTGGGCGCTGCAGCTGATGCGGATGTCGTAATCGCCGGTGTGGCCGCAACGTGGGCGGCAATCTACCGCGATGACGCTCGGCCCGACACTCGGACCGATGGTGCGCCAGCCAGCGGTTTCGCATTTGCAGCGGAAGACAGTTTTTCATTTCGCGAACTACGCACCGGCGCAACCGTGGCGGCGCAGCCGATGATCGTCGGTATACCGCTGGTGGTTGCCGGCGTGTCGTTGCGTATTGAAGCCGCAGATGTGCCGTTGCCACTTGAGCAATTGGCTGACCGGTTAGCTGCGGTTGAATCGGCGGAACAAGCGCTCGCGGATGTACTTGACGCGGTGCTGGCAGGTACCGGTGCCCAACTTGGCGCAGTGATTTTGGCTGAGCGCGGCGGATTTACGGTACCTGTTGCACGCGATGCAGCAGGCAACACACTAGCCGATGCGGCCGCGTTGCTGTCGGATACGGTGGTGCGCGAAGTGCTTAGCAGCGGTACCGAGATCGTCCTCGATGAAGTGCAAGCTTCACCGTACGCAGCGGTGCACTCGGTGGTGGCGCTCAAGCTATCGGGCATGATGTGTTTCCCGTTGCGGCTGGGCGGCAAAACCCTAGGCGCGTTGTTCATTGGTGGCCGTGGTCGGGCGTTGCGCATTTCAGATGCCCGGCGTGCCGACATCAAATTAATTGCTGCATTGGCCATGCCGTTTTTGGCGCAAGTGCGTCGCCGCGCTCAAGCCGCACCGAGTACCGATTTTCTGATCGGCGAATCGGTGGTAATGCAGCAATTGCGTAGCTTGGTTAAGCGTATCGCACCAACTGATTTGTCGGTGTTGGTCACGGGCCCGTCGGGGGCGGGCAAAGAAGTGGTCGCGCGCGCCCTGCACGGTGCCAGCTCGCGGGTCGGCAAACCTTTGGTCGCGATCAACTGCGCGGCCATTTCGGCGTCATTGCTCGACGCTGAACTGTTCGGCTATCGCAAGGGCGCGTTTACTGGAGCTCTCACGGATCGGGCCGGTCTCATCGAAGCCGCGGCAGGCGGTGTGCTGTTTCTCGACGAAATTGGCGACATGCCGCTGACCATGCAAGCCTCGTTGTTGCGGGTCATCGAACAACGCGAAGTGCGTCGCTTGGGTGAACTTGAATCGCGCGCGGTCGATTTTCGCTTGGTCGCTGCGACCCATCGTGATCTACAGCTTGAAGTTGCAGCGGGGCGGTTTCGCGAAGATCTATTATTTCGGATCGCCGAAGTACGCATTGATGTACCGGCGCTGGCGACGCGTGGCGACGATATTCTGCTGCTGGCGATGATGTTTTTGCGACAAGTGGAGGGCCAACTTGGCTTGGCTGCACACGAGCTCAGTGACGTCGCACGGCATGCGTTGCGACAACATAGTTGGCCGGGCAACGTTCGCGAACTGCGCGCTTGCATGCGCCGCGCAGCAATTTTGGCTGACAGCAGCGTAATCACCGTACCCGATATGCAGATGCAAACCAGTGGCGCTGCACCTAACGGGTTTTCACCGACTGCCGCTTCACCGCTGAGCGTCGCACCGACCGGTGCATCATCGACCAGCCCATCGCTGCCGCTCGCGGCGGCATTGCTGGGTGACACCACGCGCCCACTCGAACAGGCCCGCGACGAGTTCATCCGTGATTATGTACAGGCTGCCGTCATCCGCAACCACGGCAATCGCGAAGCCGCAGCGCGTGAACTTGGCATCGGCGTGCGTACGCTGTATCGCTACTTAGCGTAGTTACTGACCGACGCGGTCCGGTAACGCTG
>JAYWHS010000424.1:0-14404 GCA_043777635.1 Kofleriaceae bacterium
GGGCGTCGCTTCAACTGGGCCGCCGATATGCAGCGGCATCTGCCATTGCGACGCGCGTTGTGCCGCAGCCCGAGCAGCTCGGGCTTGCGCGTGAGCCTGAAGTGGGTCGAAGTGGGCCGCATCATGCAGCATGGACCAGGGTAGCCAAAAAATATCGTCGATGTGGTCGTTGGTGAGGCCGAGTTGCGCGGCACGCTGCAACAACGCGCGCCGCACCATGGCCTGGGCCCGAAAAAACCAAAGGTCATCTTGTTCAGCGTAGTCAGCACCTAGGCTTGCGATGGCCAAGGCCTCTTGCAACGCTGCGGCGGTTGCCGTTGTGTGCGCCACAGGTTGCGGCGGCGTTGCTTTGGTGCGCAAACGACTGACCGCTTGGGCAATGGTTACCCAATGCTCGCCGTAGGTTGGCGCAGCTACATCCCATTGGGTTGCGACGTCAGCGATTCGCGCGCGCAGCTCGTCGTCGTCGATTTCACCGCTGGCGCAACGTTGTAGTTGGCGGTCGATCGAACTTGGTCGATCGATTTGACCTTCGAGTTCACGTTGCTGATCGAAAGGTGTGCCCTGCGCTGCGAATTCATCGGTGAGTCGGCGACGCGCAACTTTGATCACGGGGGCAACGTGATTGGACCAAAGCTGGTAAAACGCGAGGTAACGTTGCACGACTGCATGGAGTGAATCATCGGCACCGGTCAGCGTGGCTGCTAGCCGTGCGCACAGCACGGCCCAATGGGTTGCCAAGTTGCCAACATTGTCAAAAACACCGTCGGGAAATTTTATCGGTACCGGCAATGGTGTGGGCGTGGTGTAGAGATAGCCAGCACACAGGCGTAGCGCAAACGGTGCGACGCCGGCGGCTTGCACCGCCTGCACCAACTCAGCTTGCGCGGTGGAAAGTGGTGTTGGATTGTGCGTGCGATCCAAACTCCACATGCGGCCGTCGGCGTGCATCTCGGCGAGCAAGATGGTCGGTGGCGGCGAGCGTTGCGCGGCGGTTCGCGGATGCACGATGGGCCGTGCTTGCACAACCCATAACGTGCCGTCGATTTGTTGCACCAGCTCAACATCCGCACCTTGCGTCGCACCGATGGCGGCTTCGGCGGCCAGCGCGAGTTGCAGGGCTGGCTCGTCGGGTGTGGAGCGTGCGATGCGACGAGTTGTGCCACCTTGTTGCACCAGGGCCGTGGGTTCGATCGCTGCTCCGGGTGGGCGCGTGTAAATTACCAGCCGCTCACCGATGATAAACTGTTGCACGATTGCCGCGATGGCAAAGTTACCGATGCCAGTGTCACGACGGGCGCGATACTGCCCGACCATCGGTGTACATGCACTGGTCCAAACTGCACGCAGCGCGTCGCCGAGGGCCGGAGCGGTTACCGGCACATCGTTTTGTGAAACAAATAATCCGGGTGCCGCTGCGAAAGCATCGTTCTCGATGGCCATCGACGACCGCACTGCAACGTGGTGCCACGGTGCCACCTGCGCAACCAAATCATGCAACAGCGATGGCGATATCTCGACGTGTTCCAGGTGTTGCGTTACTTCACTCCAGTAGCTGGCCCATGCGCTCACCGCCGAAGTTTCCGAAGTTTCAGTGCCGCGCCGGTTCGCTGAGATCTCGGTTAGTGACAGCGGCGGTTGCGGTGCTGCTGTAGGCCCACGCACCACCGTATCGATAAACGCGGCGTAGGTCACCACAACCGCCGGCGGTACCGGCAAGCCCGCCTGTGCTAGCTGTGCCAAGCCAGTTGCTTTGCCGCCGCACTGGCCGATATCGCTGGCGTCGAGCAAGCGACATAGCCACGGATAGACTTTTGCACCGACCATGCTGTGTTGTACAAGCCTAGAAAGTTGCAGCCAAGGCGTCGTCGGGTAGATTATGCGTATCCTTTGTACAAGCCGTTAGCCATAGCGCTCATTTGTCCGGTTGCCATCGTGACCTGGCAGGTGGTGCGTGGTGAACGCATACATGGCGCGGCTACCGCGTCGGCGGTAACTGTTGGTAAGCTCAACAAAGAAGGCGTCGATGTGCATCCGACCACCGTGTTGCGTGGCCGCGACAAACGCTGCTGTGGTTATCCGCTCGTTGAGGATTTAGGATTTGCGTTACGGTTCTACTGGCTAGCCCTGGAAACCGAGTTTGATGATCCCGAGGAGCGTAAGTTCGCATCTCGCGATCAAGCCGAGCTGTATACCCGCGACGGATTTTTTATCGGCGCAGTGCCTGAGCAAATGGCCTGGTCGATGCGCATGGAAGGCACCGGCGTGATGGCCGATGGCCGTGTCATCAACTATCACGGGCCCTGCAAATATGGCTACGGTACATGTTTTGCCACGCTCGATCCTAAAGAGCATCCGTTTGGTCGCGGTGCAGGGCAGCGGGCGTTGGTGCCGTTTAAGTCGGTGGCAGTTGATCAACGGCTGGTTAAAATCGGCGAACCGATCTACGTGCCAGAATTTGACGGCATGCAGCTACCTGATGGCACAATCCACGACGGTTGCGTGCGCGCCGAAGACACCGGCGGTGGGATCAAAAAGCGCAAGATGGATTTCTTCGTCGTAAGCTACGCCAATTTTCGCTTTTTGCTCAGTGAGCTGTGGGGCGTCTCGTACATCACGCCGCATGTGATGGCGCCTAAGTGTGAATACCTGCGCGATTCACCGTAGCGTTCGGTGTTGCGGTGGTAGTACTCGCACATGTTCGATTCCTGGTTGCGTTCGCCTTTGGTGGCGGTAGTGCGCGAAGCATTAGGCGCAGTAGCGCTACGTGGTGAGCACACCATCGTCGTCGGTGATGCCGCGTTGGCCAAAGCACTCATTGGCGCTGGACACGCCAGTCGGGCGGCAGCGGTTTCGGCTCGCGCAGCAAAACACCTGCCTGCGTTGGTTGACGGCTCGGCGCACGCGTTGGCCTTGCCCGATCACAGTTTGGCCGCGTTGGTTGGGGTTGGTGCTGGTGGCAGCGACGGTGCGGCACGAATCGTTGAGTGGGTGAGGGTGGTGCGCCCAGGCGGCCGCATTGTGCTCGTTGATCGATGTCCGCTTGAAAAGGCGAGCGCCCGTGCCTTGTGCGCTGGCCTCGGTGAGATCGAACAGCGCAGCAGTGGCCGCACGGTTATCACCAGTGGCGTCGTGCCAGCGCTCGACATGCGGTCGGTGTAACGCGCATTGGTGGCAGCGTCAGCAAAGGTGCATGCTACGATCAAACGATGAAGCTAGGTTTGGTTATGCTCATGCTCGCGGCCTCATGCAGTCGGCAAACCGTGGTGGTGTATCCGATCGTCCTCGCCGATCAAGCGACCGAAATCGCACAACATGGCAGCGCTACCGTGACTCAGACCAATGCAACGTCGGCGCGTATTGCGGCAACGGACCAGATCGATGTGATGCTTGCCGACGGTGCTTTGCAACGCCCGATTCATCTTACCGTCCGCGAATTGTTGGCCGGATGCGAAACCGATACCGGCGCAGCCGGCTGCATGGCGAACCACACCAATGGTGATCCCATCAAGATTCAACACGGCTACCGTTTCAATGGCGCGCAACTTGCCACCGGGATTACCTTTGGCGCGATAGGCAGCGGGCTCGGTGTGTGCCTTGTCGCGTGCGAAGGTGCCGCCGAACTGCGCAGCGACCTCGCGTATGCCGGTATCGGTGTGGCAGCGACGGTCGGCCTGTTGCTGATCATCTTGGCCACCGTGGGCCATGACTAAAATTTGTGCGCTAGAACGAGCCGCTGGCGACCAGGCCATGGCCAATAAAATCTATACCGAGCGCGAGGCTGCGCGGTTGCTCTTTGATGTGTGACCTTGGCCGATTCAAGATCAACAACGTTACGCCGGTTGCGAGCACCGCGCCACCGACGGCAAGCGTTGAAATCGCTGCGATTTCGCGGCGACGCCAACGGTCATCGAGCGCTAGTGCGGTGGCATCGAGATCGCCGGGGCCACAAGCCTTGTTGCATTGATCTCGAACGGCGGCCGAATATTCCGAACGGATGCTTAGTGCGTCGAACTCAAGCAGCACACCAAGCCCGGTGACTGCGAGGCCAACGCCCGTCACCGCCCAAGGTTTCCACGTCGCCCATCGAGTGCTGGTCACGGTCGCGCTTTCGATAGACATGAGCTTCAATTCAATCACCGGATTGTCGCCGGCGACCAGGGTTTCAAGCCGAGACACCGCAACGAAACCGGGATGGCTGGCTGCGATGGTGTGCCGGCCGGGCTTGAGGCGGAACCCGCGCGTGCCCGGACATGTGACGGGTTCACCGTCGAGGCTAAGGGTCGCAGGTTGCTTGCAGCGCACGTCGACATTGGCAACCAAGCCGGCGAGCAAGCGCTGATAGTTCTGCGCTTCGGCGAAAACCTCATCACCGAGCGGCGCGGCTGCAAACCGCATTGCACGTTGCAGCATGTCCGACGCTTCGACGTAACGGTCGAGCCGCACCAAGGCCCGCACTGCATTGAAGGCGATCGCCGGGTGGTCCCAGATCAGCAGCGCGGCTTGATATTTTTCTAATGCTTCTTTCAGACGGTCTTGGACAAACTCTTCGTTGCCTGCGGCCAACAACGCTCGTGCTTGGGTTTTGTTGTCGTTGGAGACGCCTTTGCTCCAAGGATTTTCATCACTGCTCATGCCCGTAGGTTGGGTACCGGCCGAGCTTGGCGTTGGGTTGGCCGACGGATTTGTCACCGATGTGGCGGCTGCCGCTGTGGGGCGTGCAGGTTTGGCACCGCGCGGCGTTTGGGCGCTAACGTTGCTAGCCGACAGCAAAACCGCACCGATCAATGAAAGTCGCAAGCCTAAAGAAACCACACCCTGAGGTTACACTGAATTCAAAGTAGGAGGAAAACCGCGCTACCATCGCGACATGATTTTTTCGAGAACGCGCTGGCTCTTGGCCAGGTTCAGGTCATTGTCGTTGCTTGGCCTGGTGCTGGCAAACCCAGGCTGTTTGCAATCGCCGGATGTGGCGTGTGGCGACGGAACGATCTGCAGCGCTGATCAAGCATGTTTGACCACGTCGGGGCAAACGTTTTGTGCAACGCCTCAACAAATTGCCGAGTGTATTGATAAAGAAGAGGGCGATTCCTGTGGCGAGAAGGCAACGTTACATCGCTGTCTTAACGGCTTCTGCCAGCCGTCGCTGTGTGGCAATGACGTGATCAATCCCGAAGTTGGTGAAACTTGTGAAGCCGGCGTGGCTATCGACGCACTGACCTGCTTGCAACGCGGCTACGACGACGGCGTCGTTGCTTGTAGTGAATGCACGCTCAATACCGACAGCTGTGCGCGCTATTGCGGTGATGGATTCGTCGACGATGACGAAGAATGCGACGGAGAAGCGTTCAATCCACAGCTGGCGACGACCTGTGAAGGTACTGTTCCGGCGCCGGAACTCGGCGCGGTTACGTGCACGCGTGATTGCCGAATTGATGTAACCCAGTGTCACTCCGTCGTGGGCATCGATCGCGTTGTAACGCTACCTCCGATACCGGTGGCGGCGCTTCCAATTGCGGCGTTTGCCGTCGATGGCAATGAGGTTTGGGTGGTTGAGGCGGTTGGTACTGTCAGTTATTTCGCGCACTGGACGGGTGATCGTTGGCGGCGTGCAAAAATTGCTACCGCATTCGAAAAAACCGCAACCTGCGACGCCATCTGGGCAACCCACGGTGCAGCGTTTGCGGCCTGCGATGATGGCAGCATTGTCGAGTTTCAAAGAAATAGTGGAGCCAGCGCAGCGGTGGGGGCGGCTAGTCAGAAATTTACAGGCATCTGGGGTTTTGCCGTCGATAACGTCTGGGCCGCGAAAGGCTCAACTATTTGGCACTACAACGGCTCGCAATGGACACCTGATCTTGATTGGGCGGCACTTGGCGCAGCGAATACAGGAACTGTGCTTAGCGTCGGTGGTGATACCAATGATCTTTTCGTATTAACGGATGAGGCGTTGTTCCGCCGAAATTCCGCTGGAGCGTGGGCCTTGGTATTAACTCAACCAGGATTTGTTGGGAGCCCGTTTGCACAGATCAGCGTGTTCGATGAAACTCATGTTTGGCTACTCACTAGTGTACCGAATGGTTCTGCATTCGGTCCCGAAGTAAAGCTGTTTAACGGTACGAACGTCGTCACCGATATTCCCGTTAACGTGAGTAGTGACGCGAAACTGGTCGCAGCCTCCGCTGATGCGTTCTATATCGCAGATAGTTCAAAGCGGCTGCGTCGGTATGCTGCGACTCGATTTGAAGAGGCAACCCCATATCCGTTTGTTGAAGTGGAAACCATTGTCGCGCCAGCCAATGTACTCACGGTTGGAGCTAACTCGGTGTGGATGTTTGGCGATTCGTTAAGCGTCACGTTTCGCAGCGCGCTAGTTGAAACGTTAGAGCTGCGTGATCGATTCAACAACTCGTTGCTAGCAGGCCCGAATATTGCGCGCCATGACATAGCGCAGGGGCTCGACGGTAGGTTGTATTTCTCAGTATCGGACAGTAAATTATTTGTAATGGGTGCGACGACCGAGCCGCTCACCGCCGTTACGTTCACCGACGTTGGAACTGTTGAAGCGATTGCACCGATTGCAGAGCCTGCGAATCACCGATTGCTGGTGCTGGCGGGACAACAACTTCGTGTGCTGTTTGAGGGCAGCGGCAAGCTGGACGAGATGTTGACTCCGCTACCTAATGTACGAGGGTTGTGGTCGGACGGCCGCAAGGGTTTCGTTATCGCTAACAATGATTTGTTTGCGTATCAAGGCCACGACCCAGGGACGTGGCCACGCTTAGCGGGTGTTCATCCTGGTGCGGTTTTGCTAACGGGCGGTCGAGTCAATGAGACTGACACGGTCTGGGCTGTCACGACGGCCGCGTTGGACGCTTCACAACGACTGCAACGTTTCACTATCGTAAACCAAAGCGCAACCACCGATGAAATTGCGTTGCCTCCGGTCATCGGATTGTTGGTCAATGCAGTTTGGAGTCATGGGCCTGACCTTTGGATTGCAGGTAGTGTGGCCGCTTCACCGGTTCCTTATTTGGCGCGCTGGAGTAACGGCCGCTGGCTTGAATATGCAGTGCCATTGGCGCGTGGTACGCCGCAGTTGATTTCACAGTTGTGGAGTGACCAACCTGGCCACATTTGGCTACGAACCGGTGCACGTAGTCTGTTGCACTTCGATGGTAGTCGTTGGACGCGCTCTGATAAAGACGACGATGATATTGGAAGTGCTAACCTTGGGACCCTGCGCAATTATTCATTCGCAGATCTACCCACCGGACCGGCCGCGCAATTGTGGATGCTGGTCGAGGCTAACGTCAATGCAACCGGAAATACCGGAATCTATCATCTCGGTCACCTCGACAACCCGCATCCGCCACTCACCGGTGGTGCATGTCCGGCGCAACAAGAATTGTTTTGCCGTGAAAGCGGTCACGGTGTCACCGAAGGGCCACGCACGATCGCAACGATTGTCGGGGGCCGCTTTGGTGCTGCGCACTACGTGCTCAACTCCACGCTATCGGGTCGCATTCGTTTCGAGGGTCAACTGCCGGCGGGCGTTGAAGCTATCTGGGCGCTGCCTGACTCATCCGGCACCTGTCCACCTGGCGCATCACTGGCGTTTGCACCCAACGGCACCAGTCAGCGGGCCGAGCAAACGCTCGGACCGTCGCGCTATTTTTTAACGTTGCGATCACGCAACTTCGCCGACCCGCTGGATAAAACCGAATACCCCGTCGCACTTGATTACAGCTGTAATCGCGTTGATTAGCTAGTAACGGTCAATTCATGAACCTTGACCTGCCACCCAATGTACACAGCTTGTTGCAGTGTCTGCGCGGTTTGCTTGAAGACTATGGCCGCACACGCTTTCTAAATGCGCCTCTAGTCCGCGCCAACAGCGTGGATTTCCCAGATCCGTGGCGCCCAACCTTGGAAAATACTTACAACTTGATCTACCGGTTGCTGTGGCATAGCTACATTGATGCCGAGCTAGTCATTGTCGACGAGCGCGTGGTTGCTGCACGAGATGGCCACGTGCTGACCGATTCAAGTATCGAGTTCGTCCGCATTCGCCCCGCCGATGGCGTGCTGGAATTCACGGTGAGTGGCCTTGGCAACGACGATGTAGCTGGCGCCTTGAGTCACCAACTTGGTTCGGCGTACCTCGCCATGCGTAATGTCGGCGGTGCGTTTCGTGCCGAACCTCGGGCAATTTCTGAATTGGAAAGTTCGCTGGCCGCGTATTTGTTAGGGCTGGGTATCCTCGCGGCCAACAGTGCATCCTACGTGCGCAAGCACGCGGAGCTGCTCGGCAACTCGGAGTATTCC
This sequence comes from Kofleriaceae bacterium, assembly GCA_043777635.1. Taxonomy (GTDB): domain Bacteria; phylum Myxococcota_A; class Polyangia; order Haliangiales; family Haliangiaceae; genus JABFXX01. Next base: position 8,329 of record JAYWHS010000424.1, read on the forward strand.
GAACACAAAATTGCAGCACACGGTGCGTTGACCGTCGATGAAGCCGGCTTTTTGTTGGTGGTGCAAGACGTGGTACGTGATGAATCGCAATCTGCCGCGTTTGCTACGTTGCGTGGTCCGCAAAAAGAAGCGGTAGATTTTTGGCGCGCTGAACTGTTGCCGCACCGACGAGAACTGCGCGAGTTGTTAGGCTTCGGGGCAGTCGAGCCTGCCGATGCGTCGCCGGCGTTGGTGCGACCACCCAAAGCTCGCACTGCGCCGGCTGGCTTGGTTGAGCCTGATCCACGGCAGTTTAATCGGGGCCAGCGTACATTTCGCGTAGGGTTTCACCGTGGCGCGAGCCGGATGTTTATCGGCTGGCTGGTAGGTGGCACATTGGGTGGCATCGCACTCAATCAGTTGGCGATGGTTTGGCCGCTATTTGCAATGCTAGCGCTTGGCGGTGCAGTTGGTTGGGGTTGGGGGCGCAGGCTCAAATACTGGGAGTGCTCGGATCCTCATTGCGGTCGACGCATGAACGCCGCGGTGGCGCAGTGCCCCGGTTGCGGCGGTGCGATTGCCGCAGAAATCGCCAATGCTCGACTACGGTTAGCTAAAGAAGAAGAGCTCGATCTCGTTGCCGCCACCGAAGGAAAAGATCGATGAACGTAACTTATCGAATCGCTCGGCCCGACGATGCGTCGGCATGCGTAACGCTGCGAGGCCAAACTCGTGAAAACGCTGTTTCGGAACAACGGCTGCGTGAACTCGGCATCACGGCACAATCGTGGGCTGCTGACATCGCTTCGGGGACGTTGCCAGGGCATGTTTGTTGTTCAAATGACAACATCGTTGGCTACTGTTTTGGCTCGACCACCGACGGAGAAATCGTGGTGCTGGCGCTGTTGCCGGAATTTGAAAATCGCGGAATTGGACGCGAGTTGCTGGCACAGATGATCCGCCAGCTCGCCGCGTTAGGCAAAACACGGCTGTTTTTAGGCTGCTCACGCGACCCAAAGAGCCGATCGTATGGCTTCTATCGCCACTTGGGTTGGCGCTCAACAGGCACGTTTGATGGTCACGGCGACGAGCTGCTCGAGTATTTCGTTGATGCCCAGTGATGCTACTTGTGAAACACTAAGCCGGCCATGAGCGGCAAAAATAGCTCAGTGCTTGATGTTGGTGGCGCGCCTGGGTCGATCGAGCCGTCGTCGATTCCTTGAATTGCATAACCGATGCCGCCTTCAAGGTAGATGTCGATCTTACTGCTCAACAGGCCTTTGAGCGCTATGCCGATACGGCCGTCGAAAGTGAAGCCAGGTCCGAAGGCCGCGTTGGCAGCGTAGTACACATGCGTGCGATTTTTGGTCATAGCGCCAATGCGATAGCCAATTCCAAATTGGCCAAAATCAATATCTGATGGAACAATCGCAAAGCGCGCGTAGAGTTCACCGGTTGCCCAGCGAATTCCAAATTGTGGTTCCAGCGCAGCGGCGGCAACGTCGCTGGTCGGGAAATACGAACCAGCTAACAGTCCTGCGATAAACGTTACGCCTGGGGTTGGCGGGTAAGCCACGCTGCCCGGATTGCCACCTGGGTTCGCACCGCCGCGCACTAGCGTGAAAGTGATTTGAGCGGAGCGTGCGGCTTCGACGGTGACGGTTTTGTTTTGCACTGCGTAGCCCATTGCTTGCGCGGTAATCTGATGTTGCCCGGGTGGCAAATTTACCGAGGTTGGGGCCAACGGTATCGGTTGACCATCGACCCACAATTGGGTGCCGGGCACCGAACTCAAAATCGTCAACCCGCCCGATTGCGGCACAAAGGACAACATGATGTCTTGCGGCTCGCCGAACTTGACGTCGATGTCTTGGGTTTGCTGCAAACCATTTGCGACGGCCGCGATGCGATGCACGCCACCGGGTACGGTGGTTACCAGCGGATCAACGCCTGCGGGTTTGCCATCGATTGTAATTTGCGCGCCGGGCGGCGACGACCGGATGGTAAGGCGACTAGTTTTGTTCTGTAGATCTGCGATCAGCTTTTGCACTTTGGTGCGGTCGGGTGGGTCGGAAGATCCATCGAGATATTTTTGATAATATATGGAAGCTTGCCGGAAATTCAGCAGCTTTTCATAGTTGAGTGCAATGTTGTACGCAGTCGATGGATGCGGTGCTAACTCGTTGGATTTTAGGTAGTGCTCAATCGCACTCGCAAAATCTTTATCTTTTTCGGCTTGTTGTGCCGCTGCAAACTCTTTGCCCGCTTCTTCCCGATTGTCGGCCAACGCTACCGAGGTCAGCATCAGCAGCAACAGCAATGCCGTAGCACAGCGACGAATAACTAGTTTCATGGTGCTAGTTTCATGGGTATTAAGGGCCGAATGGGTTTGATTTGCCCTGTCCATCTTTGGGCAGAGGATTCACTTTGAGATGCTGCTCAACAGGGTCAGGTTTCGGCTCGGGTTTCGGCTCAGGTTTGATCAAGGGCGTCGGAATTGGCGCACTGCCGGTACCACTGCCACTGCCGACGCCGGGGAGTTTATCTTTCTTGTGTTTACGACGGCCGGTCTGCCGCTCGACGGTAATCGTTGGCTTGGTCGTTGGCCCCGGGACACCCGACGTGGTGGCCGCCATCAGCACAACTAGTTTGAACGCGTCACCGGCAGCGATTTGTTGTGGAATACCCTGGGACTTATAGCCTGCGAGTTCGAAGCGAATCGTGTGTTGGCCCGGGGTTACTTCGTAGTCTTCGATGGGAGTCTTGCCGATTATTTGATCATCAATAAATACGGTAGCGCCAACCGGCACCGAGGAAATTTGCAGTTCACCTTGAGTCGCGTTAGGTGTTGCGACGAAGCCGGAACCAGCGGTAGCGGACAACGCTGCGGAGCCCGCACTGCCGGTTGGCGTCTGGCCTGAGTCCACAGCGCTCAGCGTCAGCCCCGGGTTGGCCACAGCGGAACCTGTCGGTGCCGGGGCGGCGGCTACAGTTTCGTTGCGTTCGGTCACCACTACAATCGCAACCGCCGTGGCAGCCGCGACCAACGCGAACGCTAAGATGATCCATGGTAGCCGTGAAGCTCGGCGCGTCATCGTGACCGCCGAAGCGGCTGACGGCGATGTCGTTGACTTGCGCCGCGCCGAATTTTTACCGGTGCCGATTTGCGGTAGCGCGGACACTTGGCCGGTGCCTAACGTTGCCAAATTGTCGCTTGCCATCAGTGCGCTCTTCGACGGCAGCGCTGCTAAAAATGCATCGGCTGAAGCAAAGCGGTGATCCGGTTCTTTTTCCAGCGCGCGGTGAACCACGGCGATCAACCAGGTCGGCAGGTCGGGGCGGAACTGCTGCAGCGGCGGCGGCGCTTCGTGTAAATGCTTGGTAACGAGGGCAATGTAACTTGGCGCATCAAAGGGCGGCCGGCCGGCCAACATCTCGTAAAACATCACGCCCAACGCGTACAGATCTGCGCGGTGATCAATGGCTCCACCAAGGGCTTGTTCGGGTGCCATGTAAATCGGCGTGCCAACGACGGTGCCGGTTGAGGTTAAGCGAACTTTGGCGTCGACTGCGTCGAGGATCTTGGAAATACCAAAATCGAGAATCTTCACGAAATCAACATCCGCGCCGCGTTGCACTAAGAACACGTTGTCAGGCTTGAGATCGCGATGCACGATGCCGCGGGCGTGTGCGGCGCCAACGCCCAGCAATACTTGCTGCATGATCGCAATGGCGCGCTGGGGATTCATGGGGCCGGTTTGGGTGAGCACGCCACCGAGGTCGGAACCGGTCAGCAGTTCGAGCACCACAAAGCTGCGGCCGTCGGGGGCAACGCCAATGTCGACAACATCAATAATGTGTGGATTGCCGATTTGCGAAACCGTGAGTGCCTCGCGTTGAAATCGCGCAATCGCTTCGGGATCATCAGCAAATTTGGCGAGCAGCAATTTGATCGCGACTTTTTTGCCGAGCTGAACATGTTCAGCTTCGTAGACCACGCCCATACCGCCTTGGCCAAGTTGCCGCAAGATGCGATATCGATCAGCGAGTACGCTGCCGAGCATTGGATCTATGGACGCGTTGGGTTGCACGTTGGGTTGCACGAATTGCTGCCGGCTTGGGGTACTAGCGACGTTTCAAGTGTAAACGTAGCAAGACCCGGGCCGCGTTAGATTATCACTCAGGTGTCGGGAAATTTCTCGTCAGCAACTTAGTATTATTATAAATACAGCTAGTTGGTCGTAGCAAGCTGGCCAATAGAATCGGTCACGCCAACCGAACCGTCGGTGGTGTCGTCAATTTGCGACGCTGCGATCTCAGATTTTCACGACCCGCCGCGACTTTGATGCCACGATGTAACAAGCATTGGCCAATCCGCGCGAGTAACGCGCGGTGGGTTGAATGCCGGCGACTTGTCGGCGGCAGAAGGGACGGGCAAGTACGGGCAAGTCCCTTGTACAATTAGCTCGCGTTAGATCCGAGTGCGGGTTGCTAAGTACTCGCGGCCGCGATTCATGAGGGTGCGAAATCCTTCGGCATCGCCGGCGCGTACCACCGAGCGCAGTTTTTCGACGGCGTACAGCAGCGCTGAGAGTGACTCGGTACCATAGTCATTGAGTCGTTGAATTTCGAAATACAAATCGGGATTTTCGCGTGCCACCCGGCTCGCAACTCCGAGTTGGGCGTCAAAGGTGGTCGATGAAAGTTCGGCTAGCCTTGGCGCGGTTTCACCGCTGTCGGCGAGGGCGGTAAAAAAAGCGATGTTGAGTGCATGCGAGAGTCCGAGCACGTACGCAATCAAGCGGTCATGGCTTTCAAGATCCATATCGACCAGGGTTGCCATCGTGGGTTCAAATAACAGTCGTGCGGTTTTGGTTGCCTCGGCATCACCGACATCGACAAAAATGACATGACGGCCGCTGAGCAAGTCTGTGTCGGGACCAAACATCGGATGCACTGATGTAACCCGACCGCCAGCGGCACGCAGTTTGTGTAGCCCTTTGCGCAGCGGGCTTTTGAGCGAGCCGACATCAAACACAATGCCAGGCGGCGGTGCGGTCGCAAGATGTTCGAGAATATCGGCGGATACGGTCATCGGCGCAGCGATGACGATGAGTGCATGATCGAGCGTGAGTTGTTGGTAGTCGGTGACACAGGGCCAGCCTTCGGCGGTAACCGTGCTGGTAGCTTGCGGGTCAGCGAGCTCGACCACGTAGCCTTGCGCTGATAAAAACCGGCAAAACCACCGACCCATATTGCCGAGCCCTCCGATTACCAAGACCCGCTGGCCACTGCCGTCGCGTCGCGCTGCAACTAAATCTCGCTCTTGCACCGTGAGCGAACTTTTGATCAGCGTCAGCATCAGTTCTTCGCCAAGTGCAGGTGCTAAGCCGTGGTCGACCGCAGCGGCGCGCGCGCGCTCTAGCACATCGCGTTCTTGACGATAGTCGCGGGTCGGCAAACCGGCATCGCGTTTGGCGATGCCAATTTTTTGCGCGGTGGCCTGACGCTGCGCGACCAAGCGCAAGATTTCACGGTCGATTGCACCAAGTTCGGTGCGGAGTTCATCGAGGTTGCCCGGCTGCATCCGGTGACCATACGCTTGTCGTTGGCGTAATCGCAACGGAGCGGAAACAGGCAATGCACGAAAGCCACGGCGCAGAAAATTGGCAGGCCACCAGCGGCGATTACAATTTACGCGATTCGTCGAAGTCGGTCTGCCTGGTAACGTAAATGAACGTCGCGGTAACGGTTAGAAGTGCCGCCGCGCCACCAGCGACCGTGTACCAGCGTCGGTACCAAGGTTCTGGGTGATAGATGATGTTTTGCTGTTGCAGCTTGGCGTTTTGCACGACGGCGTTTTGCACCACCGGGTATTGTGCCAAATCGACTTTAATCTGATTGCCCGCACCGAAGTTTACGTCGACGAAACGCACAAAATCGCGATATTCAGGATGGGTCACGCGCAGTGCATGGGTCCCGACCGTAAGGCTCACCGCAGCCATTGGAGACACTCCGACGCGTTTGCCATCTACGTAGGCGGTTGCCCCTTTGATATCAACCGTGATCGATATTTGGCCGACGTAACGATCCGGTT
>JAYWHS010000425.1:0-4001 GCA_043777635.1 Kofleriaceae bacterium
GCTTGCGCGTTCCAGCGCGCGCTGTGTACAGAATTGATCAGCGCGGTCCCGCAATCACGATTCCAGGTTAAGTACCGTGCCACAACATCGCGATCCGCCCATAACTTGTCGCTGGGCCGGTCGACTGCGGCGGTGTAGCGTTGTTCTTCACCGGCGACGACAATGAGCGGTCGCCAGATGTGTTCAGCCGACAGTTCGCCGTCGAGCGACAACCGCAACGTAGCGTCGAGCATGCGCGAGGTAGCCTCGGCGCGTTCGACATAACGACCAAACCAGAAACAGTGATCAGCGACGCGCGAAATCATGCGGGACCTCGCCGGGTTGACCCGAACATGGAGCGAACGAGCGAAGGCTCGGAGCGGGGCCGATCGCCATCATCTTTGAGTACCCAGGTATCCTTGGAGCCACCACCTTGGCTGGAATTCACCACATACGAACCTGGGCGTAATGCGACGCGGGTTAGGCCACCGGGGAGCACCCACGAGCCATCTTTGCCGGTCACCACATAGGGGCGCAAGTCAACGCGCCGTGCCACTACGGCCTTAGCGTCGGGACTCCAGGTCGGGCAGGTTGAAAGTTCGACTCGATGCTGGGCGATGTAGCGGCGCGGCGTTGCGATGATCTTGGCGCGAAACTCGGCGAGCTCGGCCCGGGATGCACTGGGCCCCATCAACATGCCGTAGCCGCCGGCTTCGTCGACGGCTTTGACCACCAGTTGGTCGAGATGATCGAGCACGTACCGGCGATCGTCGTCGCGTAAACATACATACGTCGGCACTTGCTCCAGCAGCGCGGTTTCTCCTAAGTAGTAGCGAATCATGTCCGGCACAAACGGATAGATCGCTTTGTCGTCGGCAATGCCGTTACCTGGAGCGTTGGCGAGCGCCAAATTACCCGCCCGATAGGCTCGCATCATGCCGGGCACGCCCAACATGCTGTCGGCGCGGAACACCTCGGGGTCGAGGAAATCTTCGTCGGTGCGGCGGTACAACACGTCAATCCGCTGTGGGCCACGGGTGGTGCGCACCCACACTTGGTCGTTGTCGACAAATAAGTCAGCGGCTTGCACCAGCAGCAGGCCCATGGTCCGCGCTAAAAATGTGTGTTCGAAATAGGCCGAGTTAAAAGGCCCCGGCGTTAGCACGGCGATGGTTGGCTCGTGGCCTGGCCGCAGTCCTTGGTCGGGTGATGTTGCCGTCGGTGCAACCGAGCGCAGCGCAGCAGCGAGTTGCGCCGGATAGGTGTCGACGCGGTGGACCCGCGCAGCATCGAGGATGCGCGGGAAAATCCGCTTGGTGACTTCGCGGTTTTCCAAGACGTAAGAAACTCCCGACGGCGTGCGCACGTTGTCTTCTAAGACCCGCCAGGTGCCCGCACCATCGCGAATTAGATCGATGCCAGCAATGTGAATGCGCACACCTTGCGGCGGCACCACGCCGTGCAACGCTGCGCGGTAGGTCGACGCGCCCAGCACTAGCTCACGCGGCACAATGCCATCAGCGAGGATTTTTTGCGGCCCGTAGATGTCGGCCAAAAATGCTTGCAGTGCGGCAACCCGTTGCACTAAGCCGCGTTCAATGCAGGCAAATTCCGACGCTGCGATGGCCCGTGGCAACGCACAAAATGGAAAAATCTTTTCAGTGCCGCTGGCGTCGCCGATCACCGAAAACGTGACGCCTGAATGCAATAAGTCGCGTTCCGCTAGCGCTTGGGCCCGCGCAAACTCGTCGGGCGTCAGTGCATCGAGCATGGCCAAAAACGCAGCCTTTGGAAATGGCGCATCCGCGCCGATCAACTCATCGAATGTGTTGGCAAGATGCTGATACCCAGCGAACAAGCTCATTGGTAACGTGAATTATACGCTGTTGCCCCGACTGCATTGTGCAGCGGCGACATTTATTTAGTCGCCGAAGCATCGAGCCAGTTCAATACCTCGCGCGCACTTTGGTCCGGTGGAAACACCGGGTAGAACACCTGCAAAATCGTGCTGCGGTCACAAAACCACACCATGCGTTTGAGCAGCCGTGCGCCTTGGTAGGTGAATGTTGGCAGTCGCAATGCGTCGGTGAGTTCGAACAACGCGTCGCTGAGCAACAGATAGGGTAGGTGCATGCGGGTGGCGAATTCTTGTTGATACCCGGTGGTTTGGGTACTGACGCCAAAGACTGTGATGCCGCGGCTTTGAAATTGTGTGTAGTCGTCGCGAAACCCACAGGCCTGTGGCGTGCAGCCGCGCGCACCGGGGATTTCATCCCAATGCTCAGGTGCGGGTTCGTCGGGCCGGCCGCTGCGCGGATAGAAAAACAGCACAGTCGGCTTGTTGGTAAGGGCGTGCAAATCTATCGTGGCACCGTCGGTGGCGGTCAGCGCCACAGCGGGAATTGCACGACCTGGCAAATGATCGCAGGCACCGTCATCGCTAGGCCGAGGCAAATTGGCAGGCAGGGTCAGGAACGACGTGCGATTGCCGGTTGTCATACGCTCGATTCCGAGGCTCGCCACTGCTGCAAGCGCAGCAACGCCGCGTCGATCGTGGCATCGTGTTTACTAAAGCAAAACCGCACCAGCGAGCGCGGCGGTGCGTCGAGATAAAACGCCGACAGCGGAATCGTGACCACGCCAGCGTCGGTAACCAAGCGGCTGCAAAACGCCACATCGTCTTCATCAGGCCGCATCCAGGCTGCGACATCGGCAACCAAAAAATAGGTGCCGTCGCCAGTGAGCAGCGGCAAGCCTAGGCTGCGTAGGCCATGAGCTAAACGATCACGGCTGGCTGCAAGCTGGCTGCCGAGCCCAGCAAAGTAGCTAGCATCTTGGTCGAGGCCGGCGGCTATCGCATGTTGCAAGTTGGGCGGCGTGGTGAAGGTGACAAATTGATGGGCTTTGGTAATTGGCTGCAAGAGGTGTGGGGCGCCAGCGATGTAGCCAACTTTCCAACCCGTCATGGAAAATGTTTTACCGGCCGAGCCGATGCGCACACATCGATTGCGCATACCAGGCAGCGTCATCAAAGGAATGTGGACACGGCCGGCGAATACCAAGTGCTCGTAGACTTCGTCGCACACCGCGTAGGCATCATGTTGCTCAAGCAAACTGGCAATGAATTCAAGTTCGGCCCGCGCGAACACTTTGCCCGATGGATTCATTGGTGAGTTGAGCACCAACAACTTGGTACGCGGTGAAAATGCAGCGGCCAGTTCGGCCTGCGGCACCTGCCAGGCTGGTGGCGTGAGCCGGACCGCGACGGGGACCGCGCCTAACCGTCGAATCGCCGGGGCGTAGGTGTCATAGCTCGGCTCTAACAAGATGACTTCATCGCCAACCTCGAGCAGCCCCAAAAAACAATCCATCAAGGCTTCGGTTGCACCCGAGGTCACCAAGACTTCGTGCTGCCAATCAAGCTCAAGTTGGTAGAACCGTTGGGCGTGGCGAGCTACCGCTTGCCGCAGCGCGGGTAGCCCCATCATGGGCGGATATTGATTATTGGCTTCGAGCAAAAAACTGGCAGCAAGACTACGGATGGCAAGCGGCCCGTTGTCATCTGGAAAACCTTGACCCAAGTTCACTGCGTTGTGGGCCCGCGCCAGTCCCGACATGGTTTCGAAAATCGTTGTGCCGGCGCTGGACAGCGTAGGGTTGGTGGGTTTCACAGCGCCGACTATATGACGGTCGCACAAGCGGTGCGAGCCGACCGCAACGTTGCGTGCTGACAGCCGCCATTCGCGTGATTCTGCCGCTGTGCGATGTAGGCCAAGCTCGCACCCAAAGCTGAGTAGTCTCGGCCGGTTATCGATCGCGGAAACCTCGGCCCAAAAAGTTGCCCCACCATTTGACGGGCTCGTAGTGTGGGGTGGAGTAGATGCGCAAGGTGTTGGCAGATATGCATGTGCCACCGAAGGCCAAACAATGGGCCATTCGGTTGGGCTTGGTTGCGGTCGTTTTGGTGTTAATTGGCTATGCGCCATCGCAGTTTTTGAGCCGTGATCCCAAAGCCGCGAAAC
>JAYWHS010000426.1:0-3998 GCA_043777635.1 Kofleriaceae bacterium
GCCCCGGGCCGCATATCAGCCATTACTTCATGGTCGCGGCGAATGCCTTCGCTCAAATCATCGCCCGATAACGGGTGGCGCCGCCGAGTTTCAGAGAACCGCCGCAACAAGGCTTCATCGGTTGCTTCGAGAAACATCACATCCAAGCGGTGGCCAGCACTCCGCAACTTGGTGAGTTGGTCCCGCCACGAACTCAGATGGCGACGCTGGCGGGCATCAATCGCAATCGCCAGCTTGTCACAGTCACCTTCTTGCGCCATGTGCTCGACGAGCGATGACACAAAAGGCAGCGGTATATTGTCGACACAATAGAACTCAATGTCTTCTAAGGCGCGCAATGCCGTGCTTTTGCCTGCCCCAGACAGACCAGTAACAATTACGATCTGCATTATTCCCCTCCATCACTTTCTGTTACGTGCGGTGCTACTAAGATCGTTGGACTGGCCATGCGCACGGTCAACGCAGCTTGAAAAGCCCGCGCCGAATGATGGCCTTGTTCTTTTAACCGTTGATTGCGCGCCGCAACTTCGATCAGCGTTGCCAGGTTGCGGCCCGGCCGCACCGGCAGCCGCACTCGCGGTACGCTCACTTCGAGGAGATTGATCACATGGTCATCGACACCCAGACGATCGTATTCGTCGTCGTTAGACCATTCGACCAACTCAACCACCAGCTCAACTTTTTTGGTGTCACGCACAGCCGAAATCCCGAACAGGTCCTTAATATTAATGACCCCGAGACCACGGATTTCCATGTGGTGCCCCAACGTTCGAGCGCACAAGCCTGTGACCGTGTTGCCAGTGCGCCGCAACATGACAACATCATCCGCGATCAGCCGATGGCCACGGACAACCAAGTCGAGTGCTGTCTCACTTTTGCCGATGCCACTTTTCCCCATCACCAACACCCCAACACCCAACACATCAACCAGGACACCGTGCACGGAACTCGACGGTGCCAGCCGCGCTCCGAGCCAGCCTGTGACCTCGGCGATAAACTCGGCGGTGACCAACTCGGAGGTCAACACCGGAATCGATCGAGCATCGGATGCCACAATCAAATCGAGTGGCGCACGCCGTCCACGACACACCACAATGCAAGCCGGTTCACTGGCCAACAGCGTGGCAATACCGATCTCACGCGCCGCAGCCGATGCAGCATCGAGGTAATCTATTTCCGTGCCGCCTAGAACCAACACCCGATTTTGATGCAACTGCTCATGCCAGCCAGCCAACGCAAGGCCAGGCTTTTGAATACGTGGCACACTCACGCGCCGCAACAATGCTGCTTCCACCGCAGTACCCTGAGGACTCGCGGCCAACGGCCTATGCGCGATCAAATCGGCAATCGTGACGTGGTCGGAGGGGCGAAGGGGCTCCATAACAACTTAGTATTTGGCATCCTCATCGCATAAGACGCGATAGATACCTTCGGTGTTTTCGGCGCTGATCAAGCGCTTGCGAAACTCAATATCTTTGAACACACGCGAAATACGCGCCAACGCTTTGAGATGCGCGCCGGTTGAAGATTCTGGAGCAACCAGCACAAAAAACAAATGCGTCGGATTGCCATCGACAGATTCAAACTCAACACCTTGCGGCGCTCGGCCAAGGCAAGCGACGATTTCGTTGACGGTGGAAAGCTTGCCGTGCGGAATTGCAACGCTTTCACCGATAGCGGTAGACGCTAACGCTTCGCGCTCGATCAAAACTTTGGCTAACGCACCACGATCAATTTTTGAATTTTGCGCAGCCATGTGGGCCGCGAGTTCTTCCAAAATCCCGCGCTTGTCCGTCGCGATTAATGCGGGAACAATCATTTCGGGTCTAATGAGATCAACGATCTTCATACTAGCGTTGATACGCTAGCACGATCGCCGCGTCGGCAATTGCCGCGAACGGGTTTTCTACCGGTTCGATCACTGCGGCGCGCGGCGGTCACAGCAGTGTTGCAATTGGCAACATCTCGTTAAGTCCGAGCCAAGCACCGCTCGACGGAGTGCCAGGTAACAATGCACGATTGGCAACAGGAGGCAGTTGCCTCCTGTGCCGATTAGCAAACGATGACCTTAATTTGTGCCGGTATCAATCAAGCCAAACGACCCATCAGGCCGTTTGTACACGACACCAACTGCACCACCCTTTTCCATACGAAAAACCAAGAATGGTTCTTTTTGTAGGTTGAGTTGCACCAGCGCTTCGTCGACGGACAACGGTTTCGCTTGAACATGCTCGGTGGTGGTGATCGAAAAAGCTGGTACCGGCGGCGCTTCCGCGACGTTGGTCTCAGCATCTTCGTGCATGATGCTGTGCTTCCAGTTCATTGGCTCAATGTGATGCGGCCGTACCCGTTGCTCCTCAATTTTGCCCTTGTACTTGCGTACTTGGCGTTCAATCTTGGCAATGCAAAGGTCGATCGACGAGTACATATTCTCGGTCGATTCATGGCCTGCAACCGTGAGTCCATTGTGCAGCTGAAACGTGACATCGACGCGATGATTATGTCGCTCCGTTGACATCACCACGTGACATGCGATGGGATCAGGCAAATATTTTTTAACACGTTCCATGCGTTCTTTGGCGTAAGCCTTGAGCGCGTCGGTCGGTTCCATGTGACGAAAGGTCACCGAGAGTTGCATCCATTTCCTCCAAAAAAGGTGTAACAAAATTGTAACGGGTCGGTGCCATCAATTGCTAGTGCTTGGTCGCGTTCTTCTCGTGATTGTGCGCGAATCGTCGTCGGAATAGCGCAGTGCCGACATAGCCGTCGGTGTAGGCGAGGCGAACCGCCGCTCGGACTGACCAGTACCGCAGATCCTAAGTACGTTCAGGGTTCGTGGTTGACCGGCGGTACGAAGCAAAAATGAGGCTAGAACCGAGCATCAAGGAGGATCACGCCCAGGGTTTTTCCCGGCCGCACCGAAGGGGCCGGAAAAACCCTGATCGAACTTCGGATGCGAGGTAGTAGCTGCGGCCAATGCATGAGCCAGGAAAATCGTGCGAGACGACGCGTGGAGGGCTGAACGCCGGCGACGTGTCGGCGGCAGCGATCGAGCCTCTAGAAAACCTTTTTTCGTTTCGACGAAGCTAACACGCCCAATTGCTCGCGATATTTCGCAACCGTTCGGCGAGCGATATCAATATTAGCCTTCTTGAGCATCTCAACCAGCTTTTGGTCCGAATGCGGCCGTTTTGGATCTTCGCTTTCAACCAACTCTTTGATCTTCGATTTCACTGCTTGCGAAGCCAAATCGTCGCCGGTGGTGCGTGAAATTCCTGAGCTAAAGAAGAATTTCAGCTCAAAAATCCCTTGCGGGGTGTGCACATATTTACTGGTGGTAACCCGTGACACCGTCGATTCATGCATGCCGATGTCCTCGGCGACATCGCGCAGAATCAGCGGCTTGAGGTGGGCAATCCCTTTATCAAAGAAATCCCGTTGGAACTTCAAGATGGACTCCGCGACTTTAATAATGGTGCGCTGCCGTTGTTGAATCGATCGAATCAGCCACTGCGCAGAACGCATTTTGTCGTTCATGTACTCTTTGGCGGTACTGGCGCCTTGGTTTTGCCGACCAACCATCGCGCCATCTTTGCCAACCACCGCGCCTTCAACGCCCGGTTCCGGTTGTTTCGCCACTTCCGAACCGGTCATAGCCCCTCGGTACATGTTCGAAATCTTCAATTTCGGCAAACCGTCATCGTTTGGCACTACAAAGTACTTCTCGCCTACCTTGTGGATGTAGACGTCAGGCGTGACGTAATGCGGGGCATCCGTCGAGTATTGCCGGCCGGGTCGCGGATCAAATTCCATGATGACCTTGGCGGCCTCATAAATTTCGTCGAGTGGCTGTTTGAGGTCACGCGCGATCGCTTGGTAATTCTTCTTTTCAAGGTTGCCCAAGTGCGACTTGATCATCTTGACTAACAAGTCGTCGTCTTGACCAACCGCAATCGCTTGAATCAACATGCATTCAGCCAACGACCTGGCCGCGATAC
>JAYWHS010000427.1:0-3993 GCA_043777635.1 Kofleriaceae bacterium
CTGCCATACAGAATGATGCTGGCCAGTGGACGCGAGCTCATGTTGGACGACAAGTGTTCCAGATTGCGCAATAGATTGAGCGCTCCAACAAAAACCAACAACACCCCGAGGGCAACGCGCAGCGGTAGCAGATTCGCCGTCGCTTGCCGGCCGTTGGGGCCGCGCGAAATCAGCATGTTGCCGATGGCCATAATGCCACCGAACACTAAACCAATAATGAGAAAGTCAAAAATCATGGGTATCTCGCTGGGCCGGCAAACGTATTAAGTCAAGCGTAGTTTGATTGTTGCGTTTGGCGCAAGCTGCTGTTGATGCCAAAAAATGTGGGCGCGATGCTCTCGCTCACCGAGAAACCCGACTATGCTCCGGCCAGGAGACGACGTGGCCAGTTTGGCAAAAGGCGACGATGCAGTGATTCAGCGACCCGAAGACATTCGGGTTGAGATTCCGCTGTTTCATACTCAAGAAGCGTGTGCGGGCGCGGTGACCTCTGCGCTCTTGCGTCGCATTGCGTTCACGGCCGGTGCGTTTGCGCCTGGCATTCAAGAGCATTTGTTCTTTCAACCCAACACCCTGGCCGACGGCAGTTCCCTTGGTCGCGTCGAAAGTTGGTTTGGGCGTAGCGCCGACTCACTGCATCAGATGGGCTACCGGCTGCAATCTCGACGAATTATGGAACCAACCGCCAACGTCTTGCAGTGGGTTCGTGGCGGCAAAGGCTACCGAGCAGCGATGCTACCGATGCCCTATGCACCGTTGCATCCAACTGCCGCTGCTACCCAAATCAAGTACGCGGTTGGCGTTATCGGCGACAACCACGCTGGCAAAGCCAAAAATGAAGCGTTGCTCGGACTCGATCCATGGCCAGGCGTAGACAAACCCGATCGATTTGAGGTCACCGAAGACCTCGCCGTCGTGATGGACCGCGCCCATCGCGAAGAAAAATATTTTTCGCTGATTTTCTATTGGGTCGGCTGGAGCTGAGCTCCACAGCGACAGCGCAGGCATACCGGCGCAGCCTCGCGAGACTGACTATTTTTTCTTGGTTGCTTTTGCAGCGCTGCGTTTTTTTCCGCCGGCGACAGCTTTGCTCGGTTTGGCGCTGCGGCTCGTCGCTGGCGTAGCGCTTGAACGCTTTTTGCTGGCAGGGGCTTTGCTCGCCGGGCGTTTGCCGGAGGTTTTTTTGCCGCGCAGCGACGGCGGTGCCACTTCCGTAACTTTCGCCGCAGTCGCCGCAGTCGCCGCAGTCGCCGCAAAATTGTGCCATTTGAGCCCCAACGTCGCCGTGCGATCCGCCATCAAGCCACCGTGACCACCGACCCAAGCGACCCAGCGTTGGCCCAGCGACGCCGCACGCCAGGTAGCTAAGGCAGCATGCGTATCGAGCGGTCGCCCTTCATCGGCCAGCCGTGCAAAGGCTTCGGCATCCCCGCGCGTCGCTAACAACCTGACCGCGATGCCGAAATCATCGGCGGTCACCGCTGCAATCAACAACAATTGTTCTGCCCATTTTGCAGCGCGCCCAACCATCCCAGCCGACGCGCCACCGCGTGCATGCGGCGGTCCGGTATCCGGACGTAATAATTCTGGCGGGATTACCCGATGACGATCGGCTATCGCTGCGGCCATCTCTACCAACAAGGTATCGCGATGACCACTTGGAATCTTTGCTTGGTTCATTGTCGCCAACAGAAATTCGTCGACGCTGCTGTCGCCGCGCCACTGGCCACAGCGTTTTGCGAAATCAACCAAGGCGGCATCATCAAGGACATGACTAATCGGACGATTGGACAGCCGCGCCGTCGCTAACCGCCACGCCGCCGTCGCCATGACAAAACGTGCCGCCATCGCCGTTAGCCCACGCGTACCGCCTACATCGCGCCAGGCCTCGTGCGGCGCAACGTGCACCGCCGCAGTGGCCGCTGCAATAATGCACTGCGCTTCTTCGGCTGACCATGCACCACGCTCGCCAAGCCGCGTTTGCAACTCCAGATACACGGGATACAAATAGCGCACGTCATCCGCGGCGTAACCCAGCTGCGCCACCGACAACGGCCGACGTCGCCAGTCGGTCCATTGATGTTCTTTCGAAAGTTGCACGCCCATCAGCTCATCCACGAGGCGGGCGTAGCCAACTTGATCACCGATACCGCAAAATGCAGCGGCCGTCTGGGTATCAAAAATGCCGGCAAATTCAACGCCGGCGTTGGCGGTCAAAATCGCCAAGTCTTGCCGAGGCGCGTGGGCAATCGCGCACCGATGGCGGCCCAACGCCGCGACCAAATCGACCAGCGCGCGACGCGCATCCGAAATTGCCGATGGAGCGGACGAGCGCTCGCTCGGAGCCGGGCCCGAGAATGGAGCGGACGAGCGCTCGCTCGGAGCGGGGCCAACCGGCAACGCCAGCGCTTTGGTTTCGACTAGCACAATCGCTTGCCGGCCAGCGCTCCCCCCCTGCCGCGGCGCTGGGATGGCAACGTGCGCAACGAAAGGCGCCAATGCCGCATCCCATTGTGCATGGTCGGCGAGCGAGATTTGCAACAAGCACAACTCTGGCCAATACCGATCCGAACTTGCAAATTCCAGGTCAAATCCGACCCACGGCGATGCGGTCACGGCCGCAGTCAAGGCGTGAATCGCGGCCACCCCGTCCGCCAATTGCCATACATGATTCGGCTGTCCCGGGTTTGTCATCGGTGCACAGTACGTGCCTGCACGAGATCACAGCAAGGGTATGCCCGCACATGCTGAAAAACCGCCCGAAAATGCTAAAGTGCGCCCACTGTTAGTACCCGTCACCATAGACCCAAGGATCCGTTCATGACTGCATCGAACAGCTACTCCGCCAAAGCCCAAATCACCGTAGGCAGCAAAAAAATCGAACTCTATCGCCTCGACGCGTTGGTAAAAGCTGGCGTTGGCAACGTTGCCACCCTGCCTTACTCACTGCGCATCTTGCTTGAAAACTTACTGCGTTACGAAGATGGCAAGACGGTGCACGCTGCGGACATCGTTGCCGTCGCTAGTTGGGATCCAAAAAATCGGGTCGAGCACGAAGTGCAAATTCGACCAGCCCGAGTCTTGATGCAAGATTTTACCGGCGTCCCTGCGGTGTGTGACCTCGCTGCCATGCGCGATGCGTTTGTTGCCTTAGGCTTGCCGGGCAATGCCATCAACCCGCTCAAAGCCGCCGACCTCGTCATTGACCACTCGGTGCAAGTTGATGTGTATGGCAAACCTTCGGCCTTCGCCGACAACGTCAATCTCGAATACGATCGCAATCAAGAGCGTTATCTATTTCTGCGTTGGGGCCAACAAGCCTTCAACAATATGAAAGTTGTGCCACCGGGCACCGGCATTTGCCACCAAGTCAACTTGGAATACTTGGCGCGCACGGTGTGGACCGAAGAAAAAGACGGCGTTACCGTCGCATTTCCAGACTCGTTGGTCGGCACCGACTCGCACACCACCATGGTCAATGGCATGGGCGTATTCGGCTGGGGCGTCGGCGGCATTGAAGCCGAAGCCGTGATGCTAGGCCAACCGATGGCAATGTTAATTCCTGAAGTTGTTGGCTTTGAACTTACCGGTAAACTGCCGGAAGGCACCACCGCCACCGACTTGGTGCTCACCATTACCCAACAACTGCGCAAAAAAGGCGTGGTTAATAAATTCGTTGAGTTCTTCGGCGACGGAATCAGCGCGCTTTCGCTGCCTGACCGCGCCACGATCGCCAACATGGCGCCTGAGTACGGCGCCACCATGGGCTTTTTTCCGGTTGACGACGAAACCCTCAATTACTTGCGCTTTACCGGTCGCTCCGACGAGCAAGTTGAACTTGTCGAACGCTACTGCAAAGAAAATATGCTGTGGCGCGACCCAAGCGCCAAGCTGCGCTTCTCCGATACCCTCGGGCTTGACCTCGCCACAGTGGAGCCTTCGATTGCGGGTCCAGCGCGGCCACAAGATCGCATCACCCTCGCATCATCGCGC
>JAYWHS010000428.1:0-3992 GCA_043777635.1 Kofleriaceae bacterium
GCGTCGACGATGGCATTGGTGACCGCGTCACCCGGAGCGTCTGCCGAATCTTTTGTGTCCTTCGATGAAAACACCACATGGCAACCCGCGAGACCACAACCGATTCCCAAAAAAACACTGATGGAAAAACGCGACATTGTCCCTGACAATATCACAACAGTTTAAACGCGTACCTAGGTCGTAACCCGATGCGCTATTTTAGTGCTCAGCTGTGATTGTAATTGAGCAGCGCTGTTTGTCGACGGTGAAGCGTTGCGCCCACAAGTCGTTGGTGCCCGAGGTGAATGTCACTAGCGTCGGTGATTCCGCCGTGCGGACCAGCCATGCCAACGAGCCTATCGGATCACCGTTTTCGTCGACATTTGGGTTTGGCGCACGTTCGGCTTCGGCGACGGTGCGGAACTCGGTGATCGCGGCTGAGTCGCCACGGTACGCTGCTTCGCGGGCTACCAATTGTGGATCACACGCTGGCTTCGGAGTTTCAAGCCGCCACACCCGGTCGACGCGAAACACACCCTGATACATGCGACCGCTGGCGACCAGGCCGGCCGCCGTCGTGAGTTGGCCATAACCACGCATTGGGTCGAGCATAAAGTTCGGATCCACCGCGCGCGAGAAATCTAGCGCGGTCACAGCGTCGGGCCGGGCCGAACTATTGAGCTTTTGTCGGCTGATCGCCGTCGGGCACGGATCCTGCGCGCACGTCGTGCTCGCGCTCAACCGATACACGCTGGTAGTGCCCATGCCGAGGGAAAACGTATCGTAGCCTGCATCAACTACAAAATTGCGGCCGACGAAGCGGCCATGCAGCACGCCTTCACCCCGCCGCGACAACAGCCCGTCTTGGCATTCCCACGTACAATCGGCAGGCAATACCAGCTTGGTTGCGAAGCAAGCTTTTGAGGTGCGGCCACTAGGGCAGCGGGTGGTGGCATTGTTGAGCACTGACAACGTGGCGTTATTGACGCCATCATTACTATCGAGGTGAACCCAGATGTCTCCGGTGCGAACTTCGCTTGCGGTTTCGCTGGTTTCATCGAGCGTCTCGTCGTCGGTGACTTGCTCGTTGGCATCTGTGCAGTTGGCGCTGGCCAGGACGGCAACCGCGAACAAGGCTGTGTAAGCAAAGGTGCGCATGACCAGCCCTGTATCATGCGCTCAGCGTCGCATCAATCACAAATCAGTAACATCACTGCGACCCATGTGGCTACCGTAGTAGCCAGTGCGCACCTGGCATGGCCTAGCGCCCAGCAGCGTCGATTTCTTCTGCGGATAAGTAGCCGTCTTTGTTGGTGTCACCTTTGAGGATGTGTTCGCCTAATTCTTCAAACTGAAGCTTTTCGTCACCGTTTTTATCGGCCTTTTTCATGCCGATGTTGGCAATCATGCGGCGGGTCAGCGAATTGCCAAAGCCAGCATCGCGCAACAAGGTGACTAGCTCGTCAATATTGATCGCACCGTCGACATCTTTGTCATAATGCTCGAACAACGTTTTGACGTGATAGCCATATTTGGCCATCAACACTTTTACTTTATCGCGATACTCTTCGTTGCCATCGGGAGCCCGAGCAGCGGGCGCGACTTGTTGCTCAACGGCGGTGTCTTTCACCCGGTAAGTGTGCGGGAGCAGCAGGCAACGGTCAATGCGAAATGCTGCGTGCAAAAAAATAGCCGATGCTGTGACCGATGCTGCGACGCGTTACCCACCGAAAGCGTGGAGCAGTCCATTGGCGAGTTCATGTGCGCTTTTGGCATCGAGATCGTCGAGCTGCTGATACATCGCGGCAAGCCGGGCGACCCGGCTCAACATGAGTTCGGGGCCACGCAAGATGGCAACGTGGGCCAAGAAAAACAGGCCGTAGCCGCGTTCAATTTCGGGCACCGCATCGCGCCCGAACCGCCACATCTGTTGGCTGAACACAAAGTATTCCTCAATGACGGTTGGAACTTCGTGACTGTACTGCGCCAGTGCATCGCGTAGGTCGTGACTGGTGACAAGCCCGGCGCAGCGCAACATCTTGACTAGGTACGCTGGAAAATAGTCGGTCGTGGCGCACGGCCGTTGCAACGCCAATGCTACTGCTTGATCGAGGGTTACTACACCAGGTGTACCAACCAAGGTCGCCAATGAAACTTCATCAATGTGCACATTGTTGGTGCCGGTGGTCTCTGCCGCGCCGAGTTGCTGTTGGATCAAATCTTGATACGCTTTGAGATCGCTGCGAATGGCTACAAATTCTTGGTCTGCAATTTCAAGGAGGCTGGCGATGCGGCTAAATCGACGACGAATTTGTGCTGGCACAGCTTCGGCTTTGTAGCCGATGTCATGTTCGACTTCGGCCCAGGCATGTTGCAGTGCGGTACGAACTTGGATTTCAAAACGAAAGGCCGGGTGCGGTGCCTCGGCAGTCCGCGCTGGCGTTGCACAGACGTAGTGCAGCGACCGATATCCAAACGTGGAGGCGTCGGCAAAGCGCAGCTTGTCCGTGGAATGCCGAAAATCGACGGGGTAGATTTGTTCGATAATGCGCGCGATATCTTCGACAGTATCTTCAAAGTACGTGGTGATACGAAGCCCCACCAGATCCGTGACATCCCACAACTGTTGATAGGTTTTTTCTGGTCGTGCAAGTTTTCGGCGCAGACTGGCAGGTTCTTTGAGGCGACTGTCAATCAACTGCACCATTACGCCACGCTGCGCTAAGGCTTCGGTAAGTTCAGTTGCTACCGCCTGCGCGACCTGGCGCAAGGCCGGTTGATGCAGGCTGAATTCGTCGAGGATGACATCGTGACTCACCGGGTATTGATCGTCTGCTTACTTCGGCCTGTCAATCGCCAAGCTACACAGGGTTGTTGTAAGCTGCAGTCATGACTGCGCCCGTGTTCACGATGACTGCGATTGGCGTAGTGCATAGTGGTTTTGCTGACAAAGTCAGCACGCCACGGCAACCGTTTGTCGCTGCTGCGGCACCAGGTCGGATCGAGTTGTACACCGGTCACAATTTTGAACACGCGCTCGAAGACCTTTCGACCTTTAGCCATATTTGGGTGTTGTTCGTGTTTGATCAAAATCCAAATTGGCGGCCCAAAGTATTGCCGCCATTTGGCAGCGATAAACGGCGTGGGGTTTTTGCAACACGGTCACCGCACCGACCCAATCCGATTGGCATGAGCGTGTTGCAACTACACGGCATCGAAGGGCTCACCTTGCATGTGAGCGGGTTGGACATCCTCGACGGTACAGCGGTGCTGGATATCAAGCCGTATGTACCGATGGCTGACATCGTGAGCCATGCAAATCGCGGTTGGCTCGAAGCCGCGATGCCCGGCATGGCGTCGCAGCCGGCGCTCGATCATCCTGGTGAAGTTACTGGACCGACGCTGAGTGCGGCGGCCAGCGGCGCGCCGGTTTTCGCAGTGAATTATACTGCCCGTGCCGCTGAACAATTAGCGTGGTGGCGGCAAACCAGTGGCGAAGATCTCCAGCCGAGTATTGAGCGGGTGCTCGCCGTGGCGCCGGCACCGCAAGCATTCCGGCGGATTCGCAAGGGCCCGAATGGCGGCATGGTGTTGGGCTTGCCGGGATGGCGTGTCGACTTTTTGGTCAAGGAACAAACTGTTGACGTGGTGAATCTCCGGTCGTCGTATAAGCGGGCGCAGTTTGACAGCAACCCAGCGCTGTCGAGGAATCGCGAATTTGTGAAAGTGTTTGGCGATTGAATAGTGTCCGGATATCGGACTGGCGGACTTTCGGACTTTCGGACTGGCGGACCAATGGTTCGAGGGTAAGCGAGGGCGTTCTGCGGATAATGGGGGCAAGGCGCGGAAGCGGCGGGCACCGGCCACCACCAAGATGGCAGGTGACTGTGAAGGAGTGTCAAGAGCGCCCGGTTTAAAGGACCCCAAGTGGTTCATTCCGGGCCCACGCGCTGAGCGCATCTCGCCATGCTCGGGTGGCGCGAGTGTCACGAGAGAACGGTCACACTGCCATC